>DASVDR010000051.1 GCA_036381015.1 Gammaproteobacteria bacterium | reverse complement strand
GCTTCTCGCGGGCGTGCGTGCCTCGCCGGGCGAACGCTGGCACACGTACGCCGAGGCCGGCTGGGCTTACGACTTGCGCAACGAGGAGCTGCAGCGGCCATGGCGCGCGCAGATCGGCCTCGAGTACGCAGCGCCCTGGCGCGGGGCGGCCGAGTGGTACGCGGCCGCCGATCTGCATGCGAGCGAGGAACGCGACTGGCGGGTCGATCGGACTTTTCAGGTTGGCCTCAGCCTGCGCCGCGGCGCGCGCACGTGGCGCTTTGGCATCGAGCACTACCGCGGCCGCGCATTGCTCGGTGAGTTCTTTCAGAGCGACGAGCAATACACGGCGCTCGCGGTGTGGCTCGACCTCTGAGTCGCGCTGGCTGTTGACCTCAACCGGGACAGTCGAGCGCCGCATTCGGATACTCCAGCTCGATCGCGACCCACTCGCGCCGCGCGGCACCGAAGCGCTTTTCGATGTCGCAGAGCGTGTGCTCGAGCTGCTTCACGGGCTCGAGTCCGGGCGTGAGCGGGACGCGCGGGGCGTCGTTGGAGGCGGGTTGCGCAACTAGCCTGAGTCCGCTCCCAAGCGTCACCGGGCCGGCGGCCGCGGCGTCCACGGTCACGTAGCCGGTGCGTGTCCAGGCGTCCGTGGCGAGCGCGAGCGCGATATCGTCCATGCCATCCCGCACGTCGATGCGCCAGCGCCCCTTACGCCAGAAGGCGGCACTCGCGACGAGATAATTTACGGCGCGGCCGGCGGTCAGGCCGAAGCGCGAGCTGTCGTGCGCCGGATCCCATGAGCCGACGCCCAGCTCGGCCGCCAACGCCTGCGCCTTCGCGCGGCCGCCGATCGCCTCGACGAGCGCGAGCATGGCCGGCACCGATGCCGTAATGCCCGTGGTCGTGGCGACATCGCGGTCGACGACGTAGCGCTGGTGCGGCACGTAGATCGCGCCCGGATGGCGCGCGAGCACCTCGTCCCGGAAGTACCAGTGTGTCGTGAAGCGCCTTCCGTCGAGGAGGCCGGCACGGCCGACGACCAGCGCGCCGGCGCAAACGCTCACGATGCGCGCGCCCTTGTCGGCCTGCTGCCGCAGCCAGGCGGTGATCGCCGGATCGTCGTCGCGCTCGTAGAGCATGGCCGGCACGATCACGTAATCGGCGCCCGCGGGATACTCCCGGTCGAAGCCGGCGAGATCCTGCGCAACCTCGACCTCGAGCGCCGGGTAGAGCGTCACGCGCCCGCGTCGAGGCGCCACCGCGTGCACGTCCGCGACGCCGGCACGCTGCAGCACCGCGTGCGTCAGCAGGAAGTCGGTCGTCTCGGTGGCTTCGTTCCGTGCCAACACCGCGATTACGGGCTTTTCCGGTCCGCGCGGCTTCAAGGCTTCGACGAACGCCTGCAGCTGACGTTCGTTGGTTGCTGCGTCGACCGCGGCGGGCGGTTCCGCCCGGCCGGAGCAGGCCGCGAGCATGAGGAGCGTCGCAGTCGCCGCAACAAGTGTGCGCCAAGTAGCAAGGGTCGAAGGCAGGTGGGTGTTCAGGGACACCTCCCCATCCGGTAGGATCGCATCACTGACACGTGGCCGCTGCACGGCAAGTCCTCGCTCACCAAGATCCCGCAAGCCTACGTATGCCCTCCCCGCCTCGCCATGACGAAAAAGCCGCGGTTTCTGCCAAAGACATCGTGCTGGTCGCGTTCGAAGGCGCGGAGGCAGTCGACGTCGCCGGACCGGCGAGCGTCTTCAGTAAGGCCGAGCAGCTCTGTCCCGGCACTTACCGGCTGCACGTCGCGTCGCCCGACGGCGGCACGGTCACGACGAACGCCGGCCTCGCCATTGCCGGCACGCGAAAGCTTCGGGAGCTGCCATCCGAGATCGACACGCTGATCGTAGCCGGCGGCGACGAGGCACCGTTGCGCACGGCGATTCTCGAACACGGCGTGCGCGCCTGGCTCGTCGAGGTCGCGCCGCGCACGCGCCGCATCGCGAGCGTCTGCTCCGGTGCGTTCGCGCTCGCCGTCGCGGGGCTGCTCGATGGCCGGCAGGCGACGACCCATTGGCGCGCGGTCGATCTGCTCCAGAAGATTCGCCCGCAGGCGCACGTACAGCGCGATCGCATCTACGTGCGCGACGATCGGATCTGGACCTCGGCCGGTGTCGTCACCAGCATCGAGCTCGCGCTCGCCCTGGTCGAAGACGATCTCGGCCATGCGGTCGCGATGGACATCGCGCGCACCCTGGCGCTGCCGATGCTGCGCGGCGGCGAGCAGCCGCAGTTGAGCCAGACGCTCGCGGCACAGAGCGCCGCGAGCGTGCGTCTGCGCGAGCTCGTCGCGTGGATCAGCACGCATTTACAGCAGGATCTTTCGGTCGAAGCGCTCGCGGAGCGCGCGCGCATGAGCCCGCGCCACTTCGCCCGCGCCTTCGCGGCCGAGACGGGCTCGACCCCTGCTCGTTTCGTCGCGCGGGCGCGCACGGCGGCCGCCGCCGCGCTGCTGCGGCGTACGCGCTGGACGCTCGAGCGCATCGCGGCGCGCAGCGGCTTCCGTTCCGTGGACGCGCTGCAGCGCGCGTTCGCCCGCCAGTACGGGGTTACGCCCCGCGCTTACCGCAAGAGCGAAGCGCTGCGACCGTGAAGCGAGCCGCCGCACGTGCCGCCCGCCGGCTGGAGGCAGAGGCCACAAGACCGGCTGAACGAGGACGAGCCGGTCTTCGTGCCTCTCGGGCAAGTACTCCGGGGACACTCGAAGAAGAATCGCGCACCATGGTCCCGCCGCAAGAGCGCCACGGCGCGACTTCTCGCCACGTTAGCCTCCTGGCGCTGCCGGACACCGTCATCTCGACGCTGTTCGGCATCTACGACGTCATGAATGCATTCGAGCTGATGGGCTTATCGAGCGGGCGTCCGTTCGAGATCGAGATCGTCGGCGAAACAGAAGGTCCCCTGACGCTCGCGAGCGGCGTGCCGGTGGAGGTCACGCGCGCGATCGACGCCGTCGAGACCACCGATATCGTGATCGTGCCCTCGATCGTGCTGCGCGAGGCCGGCTGGCAGAAGGGCCGCTATCCCCGGCTCGTGAGCTGGGTGCAGCGCATGCACGACCGAGGCGCCGTGCTGTGCTCGGCCTGTTCGGGCATCTTTCTTCTGGCGGAAACCGGACTTTACGACGGCAAGGACGCGACCGTGCACTACAACTATGCACGCGCGTTCTCGGCCGCGTACCCGGAGGTGCGTATCCATCCGGAGCGGGTGCTGGTCATCGCCGGCCGGCGCGAAGAGCTCGTCTGCTCGGGCGCCTCGACGACCTGGCACGACCTGGTGCTCTATCTCATCGCGCGCTATTGCGGCGCGACCGACGCGCAGCAAGTCGCACGCCTGTTCGCGCTGCAGTGGCATCAAGACGGGCTCGCCCCTTTCATCGTCTTCGAGGGCCGCACCGACCACGGGGACGGCGAGATACAGAGCGCGCAGCAGTGGCTGAGCACGCATTTCTCGGTCGCAAACCCGGTTGTGGAGATGATCAAGCGGTCGCGGCTCGCCGAGCGCACGTTCAAGCGGCGTTTCGTCGCCGCGACCGGGCTCACGCCGATCGCGTACGTGCAGCGCCTGCGCATCGAGGACGCCAAGCGCCGGCTCGAGCGGACCGATGCGTCGGTCGACGAGATCAGCTGGCAGGTGGGCTACGAGGACCCGGCGTTCTTCCGCCGTCTGTTCCGGCATACGACCGGCCTCTCCCCGAGCGCTTATCGCAAGCGCTTTCGCATTCCGGAATTCGCGCAGGTCTGAGCTTCCCTCGGGCGCGAGGGCGCCCGGTCAGAAATCCACCTCGATGCTCAGCTTGAGCGTGTGATCTGGTGTGTTCCCGTTTAGGCCTTCGAGCAGCCCGAGTCCGATCGTCACTTCGGCGTCCGACCCACGACCGAGCCCCGTCGTGTAATACAGCACCGGCCCCAGTCGATGCTGGTCGAAGTCCCCGAACAGCCGCGCGGCCTCCGAACGGTGGCCGGTGTCGCCCAGACGCTCGACCGTCCCGTAGCCTTCGAGCGCGAGCGCCCAGCGGTTCAACAACGTGTACCGGAGCTGCGCAGCGTAAGCGAAGTCCCACTTGTCATCGAACTGCTCGCCCTCCTCCGCTTCGCCGCCGAAGGCGCGCACGAACACCGGAATCGCCGCCGCGAACCACCGCCCCGCCCGGTATTCGATAATCGGTCCCAGGATGAACCGGCTCGTCTCGTCCTGATCCACGGGCTGCTCGATCTCAAAGACCAGACCGAGGCCGACGCCGTCCGCCTCGCGGGGCACGAGCACGACGATGAGCTCCGCACCCAGCTCCTCGAGCCGCATGCTTTCGAAGTCGTTCGCCCGATCGATCGTTTCCGGTTCGTCGACGCGCTCCTTCTCGAACTCGACGCCGATGCGGCTTTTGAGCCGGTCGGTGAAGCCGATCTCGAGCTCGAGCGCGTGCCGTGCGCGAATCACTGTGTTCTCATCGAACACGACGCCCTCCGGCCCCACGGCGCTTCGCCGCTGCGGCTGCCCCCACGACCAGGCGTTCTGGCTTTGGAACTCGAACCGGCCTGGGGCGCTCTCCAGGGTCTTGAGCTCGAACTGCCCGACGGCCGGCTCCGCGCGCGCGAGCGACGCAAGAAACGGCGCCGCCATCAAAATCAGCGCCGAGAGGCGTGCGAAGCGCGGGTGCAGCCCGCGTGCCGTCTTGCACATGCTCTTTCTCCTTCCCCGTGCGCGCGAGCCGCCGTCGTGCGACGGGCCGCAGAGTGACCGCTGCGCCGCTCCTTGGACGCTTCCGAGCCGACTGCGGGCACTGCGCCTCGATCGGGCGACATGACCGCAGCCACAGAAAGCCAATGAAATCCGCGGGTGAGGCTTCCCGGTCGATTCTCCACCGAATCGATACGATTTGCAGCGCGCTTCTCCCCCGGAAAGCCCGCGCGATCGCGTGCTCCCCCTTTGGTAGCGATGGTTTCGCTATTTTAAAGACAGGACTTAAGCCGCGGCCCGGGCGCCGTGGGCGAAAGGCGGGTACCCGAGCTGGCAGCCTAGGTGCGCGCCCCGCATCGTGGAGCCGCAGGCACAGACCCCGCCCATCGATTCCGCCCGGCCGAAGGGATTCGCGTTGCGCCGCATTCCGCGCGGCGTCAATATTGTCGCCGCTCGAGCGCCGCTAAGCGCCGACGCCGCCATATACTGTCTCGCGGCGCGACCGCGCCCGGCTAATACGCAGCCATCGCGCCGCGCGGGCGCACACTCGGCGAAGCTCACACAGGACCGAGCGCTGGTCTATCGACGCTGGATATGACCGGGCGATTGACTCTCCAGAATGCCGCACATCCGCCGTGCGAGCCTGCCGCGAGGCTCGCGTTCGAACGCTACGTGCTCGATCTGCCCGCGCGGCAGCCTCGTGCGCGACGGCCAGGAGATCGCGCTGCGGCCGAAAACCTTTGCGGTGCTGCGCTATTCTATCTCGTCTTCACGCTCCCGGACGGCGATATCGCCTACATCAAGTGGACGCTGCGCGGGGTGTTCGTTCGCGGCGCGGACGGTAAGCCGACGCTCCTCGACAACGGCTTCTGGGAAGTCGTGAGCGGCACCGGCAAGCTCAAGGAATTGCAGGGCGCCGGTACGCTGCACCTCAAGCCCGTCTCGGCGACCGAGCGCAAGTTCATCCTCGAAGGGGAGCTCGTGTCCGCGAAGGAAGCGGCGAAGTAGCAAACCGCGGCCATCAGGGCGGCCCGCGGCCCCGCGGCCGCCCGCTTTTTCGCCTCGACCGGCTGCGCCGTCAGCGCGCCATCGCGCGCGCCCGCCTCGCTGCGAGCAGCCGGTCGATCGCAAGGATCGTGCACTTCTTGGCCTGCTTTTCGGTATCGCTCGACGCCGCCGCCTTCTTGACGAGGAAGAGCGCGTAAATGTCGCGCAGCCCGTGCAGGTCAGGCGTTGCGATGCTAATGCCCTGCACCGTTCGCCTTCGCTCCTCGACGTCGGGATTCTCGGGAAGATACGAGAGCTCGATCGGGATGTCCCGCGGCCCGCGCAGCGCGATCTGGAAGCAGGGCTTGCCGTTGAGACCGATCCAGTCCACGCGCCGCAGGACGCGGTACTTTCGTTCGCTCACGAGCAGCGCCGCCGCCCGGTTGGTGTCCTCGGCGCTCGGAAAAACGAGGTCAATGTCTCCGTGCCGCTTGATGAAGCGGTCGGCCTGGAGCGAAACAGCGAGCGACCCGAACACGCACGCACGTACACCCCGCTTGTTGAACAGCCGAAAAATCGCGAGCGCTTCCTGCCGCAGCAGCTGGTTGCGCTCCGTGCGCACGAGCAGCCATCGGCGGATGATGCCGAGCGAGCGGCGACGAAAGAGGATCGAAGGGTCCGCCAGCGCCGCCTTGAACAGATGCATCGCCGCGAGGCGTTGGTAGCCCGCGAGGTCGCATCGCCATGCCGCGGCGACATGCAGCCGGCGAAGCACCCGATATCCGGCGGCGCGCGCCCGGCGGGCATCGGGCGGGAGCTGCGCATTGACCAGGCGCACCAGCGCGATCTCGTCCAGAATCTCGTCCCGGCCGGCGAGATCGAAGAGCCGCCGTTCGTAGTCCTGCGGATCGTGGACGCACTCGAGGACGCGGGCGATCTCCGCGCGCAGCTGCTCGCTGGCACGCGGGTCACGGTGGATGAGAACCTCGACGCAGCGGCTCTCCAGCCCGATTCGAACGGGCGCACGCGGGCGACCGCGGCCCAGCCAGGCCGCATTCGCGCGGCTCGCCGTGCGGGCGCGCAGCCGGCCGATGCTCGTACTGATCCGCCGTTTCGGATCCATGTCTTCCGTGACGAGGCGTCGGTCCGCGCACCAGCGATCCTTCGTCGATGCGCGTCGAGGGGACTCGCCTCTTGAGCCCACGAACGCTTGCGCACGCGGGTCGGGAGGGCGCTATTTAGGGGAAGCGCGATCGGACTTACAAGAGAAGCAACGACGAAACTCGCAGACGGGACGTCCGCCCCAGGAAATGCCTTAGAGCAACATACGAGCTTCGAACGCGGGCCGTCGCCCGGCGGCAACAGCGTTGCTCGTGCTCTACCGAAGCGTTGCCGCGATGCGACGAATTTCCTCCGGCGTTCGCTCGCCCGCGAGCGCGGTTCCGGGCATCAGGTGTTTGCCCATCTCAAGACCGCCGATCAACACGGGCTCGTAGCCGATGTCGCGTATCAACCGCGAGGCGATCTC
>DASVDR010000050.1 GCA_036381015.1 Gammaproteobacteria bacterium | reverse complement strand
GAACTCGCGCCCGATCGTCGTCGGCACCGCGTCCTGCAGGTGCGTGCGTCCGCTTTTGATCGTTTCCGCCTCGCGCACGGCAATGCGCTCGTACTCGGCCGCCATGCGCTCGAGCGCCGCAACGAGCCGTGGCAGTTTCGCGAGCACGGCGAGGCGGATCGCGGTCGGGATCGTGTCGTTCGTGCTCTGTCCCATGTTGACGTGATCGTTCGGGTGCACCGGCCGGTACTCGCCGCGGCGCCCGCCGAGGCGCTCGTTCGCGAGATTCGCGATGACCTCGTTGGTGTTCATGTTGTGGCTGGTGCCGGCGCCGGCCTGGAACCGATCGACCACGAATTGATCGTGGTAGCGCCCGGCGATGATCTCGTCGGCGACGGCGATGATAGCGTCGGCAAGGCGCGGCTCGAGCCAGCCGGCATCGCGATTGGCAACGGCGGCGGCGCGCTTCACGCGAACGTGCGCTACGATGAAGTCCGGGTCGGGGCGGCGGCCGGAGATCGGAAAATTCTCGACGGCGCGGGCGGTCTGGATTCCGTACCAGGCGTCGGCGGGGACGCGGAACTCGCCGAGTGTGTCCTTCTCGATCCGGAATTTCTGGTCCATGATCGGCTCCAACGGTTCGTCGGCCCATTATAGGGAGGGCCCTCACGTGCCGCATCGCGCGGCGCGAAGGCCACGACGCAGCCGAATCGCGAGGCAAACGCAATGAACGCAGACGCGAAATCCTGCCGCCGTTTCGTCGTGTCCGGTCGGGTTCAGGGCGTCGGCTTTCGCTACGCCGCCTGCGACGAAGCCGAGCGGCTCGGTCTCACCGGCTGGGTGCGCAACCTGCCGAACGGGGACGTCGAAGCGCTCGCGTGCGGCGACTCCGAGGCGCTGCAGGCGTTCGAGCGCTGGTTATGGAAGGGGCCGCGCGCGGCGCGGGTGCGGGACGTGCAGGCGAGCGATGCTCCGGCGCAACGGTTCGCGTCGTTCGAGATTCGCGGGTGAGGTGCCGGCGTAGCCGGCCGGCGGCTACTGCGGAAACCAGCGCGTCTTCCACGCGCGCTCGACCCGTGCCGGATACCAGCGCTGCCCGCGGCTGCCGTTGTACCGCGCGAGCGCATGGAACAAGTTTCCCTTCTCGAGGTCGAGATAATATCGGAGGATGGTGCAGCCGTACCGCAGGTTGGTCTGCACGCGGAACAGGCTGTCGCCCGGCCGCCCGATCTCCTTGAGCCAGAACGGCATCACCTGCATCAGGCCGCGGGCGCCGGCCGAGGAAATCGCAAACGGATTGAAGTTACTCTCGACCTCGATCACGGCGAGCACGAGCTCCGGCGGGAGCCCCGCGCGCCGCGCCTCGTAGTGCACGTGCTTCAGCAGCTCCAGTCGAAACGCCGGGTCCGGCACTTTGGGCTCGAGTCGCCGGGACATGTCGAGCAGCCAGACCTCGGCCTCGAACCGGTCGTCGAACGAACGCGCATCGGCGACGGCGCGCCGCAGCGCTTCGCGCAGGCCGGGATCAACGGCCTCCGGCGGGTCGGCCGCGGCCGGGGAGAGCCAGAGGGCGGCGAGCAGGGAAATGCCAACCAGGAGCGAGCGCATGAATGAACAGGTGAAGCAATCGATCCAAGCATAGCAGGCGGAGACGGGCACGCCGCCGTTTTGATCCGCTCGATGCCGCCCGCATAATGCATACCGTATGGTTACCGTCACCCGTCCCGCATCTGCCGCGGCGGCCGCCGCCGCGGACGACGTCGAAGGCTGGCTCCGCTCGCTCGCCGAAGCGCGCGGCGGGATCGACGTAGACTTCATCCGACGCGCCTGCCGGTTCGCCGAGCGCGCGCACGCGGGCCAGAGCCGGGCTTCGGGCGAGCCCTACGTGGAGCATGCGTTCGCGGTAGCCCGCATCCTCGGCGACCTCACGCCGGATCACGAAGCGATCGCCGCCGCCATCCTGCACGACACGGTGGAGGACACGCCGGCGACCCTCGACGACATCCGCCGCGAGTTCGGCGAGCGCGTTGCCCGACTCGTCGACGGTGTGACGAAGATGGAGGTGATCCAGGAGTATAAGGGTGTCGCCGTGCAGGGGCGGCGCGAGCAAGCCCAGGCCGAAAGTCTGCGCAAGATGCTGCTCGCGATGGCCGAAGACGTCGATGTGGTGCTGATCAAGCTCGCCGACCGGTTGCACAACATGCGCACGCTCGCGCCGCTGCCCGAGGAGAAGCAGAAGCGCATCGCGCGCGAGACCATGGACATCTTCGCGCCGCTCGCGAACCGGCTCGGCATCTGGCAGCTCAAGTGGGAGCTCGAGGACCTCGCGTTCCGCTACCTGGAGCCCGTCGCGTACCGGCAGATCGCAACGCTGCTCGCGGAGAAGCGCGTCGACCGCGAACGCTACATCGAAGAGTTCTGCCGGCGGCTCAAAGCCGAGCTGCAGCAGGCGGGGATCAAGGCCGAGGTCACCGGGCGGCCGAAGCACATCTACGGGATCTGGCGCAAGATGCGCCGCAAAGGCAAGGACTTCGGGCAGATCACGGACGTGCGCGGCGTGCGCATCCTGGTCGAGACCGTGCGCGACTGCTACGCGGCGCTCGGCGTGGTGCACGGCCTGTGGCAGTACGTGCCGGGCGAATTCGACGACTACATCGCGACGCCGAAGGAGAACTACTACCGCTCCATTCATACGGCGGTGCTCGGGCCGGAGGGCAAGATTGTCGAGGTGCAGATCCGCACCTACGAGATGCACCAGCAGTCCGAGCTCGGCGTGGCGGCGCACTGGCGCTACAAGGAGGGCATCGCCGCCGACATCGACTTCGACCGCAAGATCGCGTGGCTCCGGAGTCTGCTCGAATGGAAGGACGAGGTCGCGGAAGCGAGCGATTTCGTCGATCAGTTCAAGTCGGAAGTGTTCAGCGAGCGCGTGTACGTGTTCACGCCGAAGGGCAAGATCATCGACCTGCCGGCGGGCAGCACGCCGCTCGACTTCGCGTATCACGTGCACACGGACATCGGCCACCGCTGCCGTGGCGCGAAGGTCGACGGCCGCATCGTGCCGCTCACCTACAAGCTGAAGACCGGCGAGCAGGTGGAGGTGCTGACGGTCAAGGAGGGCGGCCCGTCGCGCGACTGGCTCAATCCGCATCTCGGCTACCTGCACAGCTCGCGCGCGCGCTCCAAGGTCCAGCACTGGTTCCGCCAGCAGAACTACGAGCTGAGCGTCGCCGACGGCCGCACCGTGCTCGAGCGCGAGCTTCACCGCCTCGGGCTCGTCGACGTCAATTACGAGCGGCTCACGCAGAAGTTCGGCTTCGCCAAAGTGGACGAGTTCCTCGCCGCCGTGGGCCGCGGCGACGTGAAGTCATCGCAGATCGTGAACGCGGTGCAGGAGCTGGTGGAGCTGCCGCGCGAGGCGCGACCGCTTCCCAGCGTGCCCACCACCGCGCCCGCGCGCAGCACCGCGCCGGGCGTCACGATCCTCGGCGTCGGCAATCTCCTCACCCGTATCGGCCGCTGCTGCAACCCGGTGCCGGGCGATCCGATCGTCGGGTTCATCACGCGCGGGCAGGGTATCACCGTCCATCGCCGCGACTGCCCGAACGCGCTGCGACACCACGGCGAGAACGAGGAGCGGCTGATCGAGGTGAGTTGGGGCGCGGCGGCGGGCGGGACCTATCCGGTGGAGATCGAGGTCATTGCGTACGAACGCCCGGGCCTGCTGCGCGACATTACCGCGCTGCTCGCGAACGAGCGCATCAACGTGGTCGCGCTCAACACGGTGGTCGACAAGGGCCAGCACATCGCGCGCATGACGTTCACGGTCGAGATCCCGGACCTGCACGTGCTCGCACGCCTGCTCGCGCTCATCGACCGCGTCCCGAACGTCGCCGAAGTTCGGCGCAAGGTGCAGTAGACGGGACGGCCGCGGCGGCGCCGGACGGCGGCCGGAATGCGCTTTCGCGGCGCCGCTAGTTGACGGCGAGGAGCTTGCGCACTTCGGCGGCCGCGTCGACGAGTGGCAGGTCGCGCGTATGCCCGTCGCGCCGCCGCTTGTACTCGATCGTGCCC
>DASVDR010000049.1 GCA_036381015.1 Gammaproteobacteria bacterium | reverse complement strand
ACCTCGGCTGCGCGTCTCACAACGCGATGTGGGAGCGGGTCCACACGCTCCTGTTCGACGCGTCGCTCGAGTGGCTGCGCTCGGGCACCGTGAATGGGATGGAGCGCGGGATCGTACGGCTGGGCTACGAGTAGAGCACGGACTCCCGCGGCGTCCGACCGGGCCCCTCGATCACGCGGCCTCCGCCACGGGGATCGCCGCGCCGACCTTGCGCGGCGCGGTTTCCTCGAGAAACAGCGCGGCGACGCCCGCGCAAAGCGCACACGCCGCCGCGACGATGATCGGCGCGGCGAGGCTCGTCTGATCCGCGATCCAGCCGGCGACCGTCGGCATCGAAACGCCGCCGACGAGCTCGCCGACGCAGACGACGAGCCCCATCGACGACGCCGCGAGCGACCTCGAGACGGTCTCGCCCGGGACGACGCCCATGAAGATCGGGAACGCGCCGGTCCCGCTCCAGCCGACGAAGAGCAGGACGCTCAGCATCCACATCGGGCCGTCGAACCAGAGCGCCGCGAGCGGCGTGACGATGCCGAGAAAGCAGAATACGATCATCGCGGGCTTGCGGCCGACGCGGTCGGACCACGCGGGCACGAGGAAGCCGCAGATCATCGTCGCGAGCCCCGTCACGCCGACGAGCGCGCCGGCCTGCTCGGCCGTGAAGCCCCGGTAGCTCTGGAAGAAAAGCGGCAGGAACGCGAGGCCGACGAGGAACCACGCGACCATGAAGATCGAGATGATGCAGCAGATGCGGATGTTGTGCGCCCGGAGCATCTCGATGGCGCTCGACCCGATGCGCGGCGGCGCGGCGTGCGCCTCTTCGGGCGCCCGCGCGGGCTCGCGCAGGTAGAGCAGGACGAGGAGCGCGCAGACGAGCCCCGGAATGCCGGTCAGGAAGAAGGTCGCCCGCCAGTCGAAGGCCTCGGCGAGCCTCGGCACCAGGAACCCCGCGAGCAGCGTCCCCATCAGCGCCGCGAACACGTTCTGCATGATGCCGGCGTTGAGCCCGCGGCGGTGCGGCGACGACTCCACGTTCATGATCGACAGGCAGACCGGCAGGAACGGCCCCTCCGCGATCCCCATCAGCACGCGCGCCGCGAGCAGGAACGCGAACGACGTCGCGAGCCCCGAGACGGCCGAGCAGAGCGAGAACACGACGATCGACAGCAGCACGAAGGGCTTCCGGGCGCGAAGCAGATCCGACCACGCGCTGACGAAGTAGGCCGACAGCGCCCACGCGAGCGCGAGACCGGAGCTCAACATGCCGATCTGCGCATTCGTGAGGCCGAGATCCGTCTGGATCGCCGCGGCGAGGTAGTTGATCGTGTTGCGGTCAAAGAAGACCAGCCCGAACGAGAAGCCGAGCAACAACAGGATGCCGTTCTCGTAGCTGAAGAGACCCGACCGGCGCGCCGGGTCGGCCGACGTGATCCGCACTCTCCCCCCAATCGTTGTTCAGGCCCTGCAGGCTCGTGCATCGTACACCAGCCTGCGGGGTCAGCCGAGGCGGTCGCCAATCCGGCCGACGGGCCAACACGGTTTGCCGAGCCGACCGGCGGGCGCAGCCGCCCGCTCGTACGATTGCAAACATCCGGCCGGTCGGCTCTTCCGCGCAGCGCCTGGTCCATACCGTCCGGCAGCACGATCTCGGACGCTTCTCGGCAGTTTTCCGCGTTTTTTCACCTTCGGGACTTCGCCGGAGCTCCTCCCGACGACTGATGCTAGCATCACGATGGTCCGCTCTCTGCATGCATACTCGTTCTCGCTATGGCGTAACGCTCACAATCTCCTCGACAAGAAGAAGATCATGCGACGTTCTGCTAGGGTGCTCGTCCGTCCGAGCCAACGAGGTTCCGATGCCGGTACGTAGATCCCGCAGAAGTGCCGGGCCGTCGCCGCCGTTAGACTGCACGCTATCCGGCTGCTCCGAGCCTTGACGACGACGACGTCCGTGCAAGTGCCTCTGTCGCCGCTGCTGGTTGCTCGCGTGCTCCGCTCACCCGGGGAGGTCTTCGCCGCATTCGCCGAGCGTCCGCCGAGCGCGGCGCGCGTATTCTTCGGTTTCGCGCTGTGGCTCCTGATCCTGCCGCCGCTCTTCGCGTACGTCGGCACGGCCGCGTTCGGCTGGCGGCTCGGCGTCGCGCCGATCACGCTGCCGCGGCCGGTGATCGCGGCGGTCTCCGCGGCCTATTTTCTGCTGCTCCTGTTCGGGCTGCTCAGCACTGCCGCGATTGCGCGTTGGATGGCGAAAACCTACGGTGCGCGCGAATCGTTCGGCGCGAGCCTCGCGCTCGTCGCGGTCGTCGGCGTGCCGCTCGCGCTCGGCAGCGCCGCGCACCTCTATCCGCACGCGTTCCTGAACGTGATCGTGCTCGTGCCGGCGCTGATCGCGAGCATGTACCTGCTTTACCGGGGGCTGCCGACCGTGCTCGGCATCGATCCCGGCCGCGGGATGCTGATGGCGTCGTCGCTGATCGCATATCTGCTCGTCGCGTGGGTCAGCCTGCTCGGGCTGACCGTCGTCCTCTGGAGCCGCGGCATCGGCCCGCGGATCGGGGCATGACATGAGCGCCACCGTCGTGCACTACGAGGACCGGATCGTCGCGGCGTTCACCGCCGCGGCGGTCGCATGGACGCTCGTCGGGATGCTCGCAGGCGTCTACGTCGCAGCGGAGCTCGTCTGGCCGGCACTCGGATTCGAGCAGCCGTGGCTGTCGTTCGGGCGGCTCAGGACCGTGCACACGCATTCGGTGATCTTCGGCTTCGGCGTGTCCGCGCTGATCGGCACGGCGTTCTATAGCGTGCAGCGGACGTCGCACGTGCCGCTCTTTGCGCCGCGGCTCGCGTGGTTCGTGTTCTACGCGTGGCAGGCGACGTGCGTGCTCGGCGCGCTCTCCCTGTTCGCCGGGATCAACGCGTCGAAGGAGTACGCCGAGCTCGAGTGGCCGTTCGATGTCGCGATCGCGGTCGCATGGATCTCGTTCGGCGTCGTGTTCTTCGGCACGCTCGCGCGGCGCAAGGTCGGCCCGATCTACGTCTCGAACTGGTTCTACGGCGCGCTGATCATCGTCGTCGCGATGCTGCACGTCGTGAACAGCCTCGCGCTGCCCGCGACGCTGACGAAGTCCTACTCGCTTTACGCGGGCGCGCAGGACGCGATCGTGCAGTGGTGGTACGGGCACAACGCGGTGGGCTTCCTGCTGACGGGCGGCTTCCTCGGCATGCTCTATTACTTCCTTCCGAAGCAGGCCGAGCAGCCGATTTGGAGCTATCGGCTGTCGATCGTCGCGTTCTGGGCCTTCGTCTACACCTATATCTGGGCAGGTCCGCATCACCTCCACTACAACGCGATCCCGGAGTGGGTACAGTCGCTCGGCGTCGTCATGAGCCTGATCCTGCTCGCGCCGTCGTGGGCGACGATGATCAACGGCGTGATGACGGTCAGCGGCGCTTGGCGGAAGCTCAGGGTCGACCCGGCGCTCAAGTTCGTCGTGCTGTCGCTCGCGTTCTACGGGCTCGCGACGTTCGAGGGGCCGATGATGGCGATTCGCAGCGTGAACATGCTGTCGCACTTCACCGAGTGGACGGTCGGGCACGTGCATTCGGGCGCGCTCGGGTGGAACGCGCTGATCACGTTCGGCACGTTCTACTACCTCGTGCCGCGGCTCGCAGGCCGCCCGCTCTGGAGCACGCGGCTCGCGAACGTGCACTTCTGGCTCGCGCTCGCGGGCGTCATGCTTTACGTGATCGCGATGTGGGGCGCCGGGGTCTCGCAGGGGCTCCTGTGGCTCACGCTCGACGATCTCGGCAAGGTGCGCTACGGCTTCGTCGACGTGATGGCCGCGATGGCGCCGTATTACGCGCTCAGGCTCGTCGCGGGCGGGCTCTTTCTCGCGGGCGCTTCGCTGATGGCGGTGAATCTTTGGCGGACGATGGGCGGCCTCGAAACCGTGCCCGTTGCGCCGCCCGCCGGCGCGCTCGCTGCGGAGACCGGCGCATGAGCCTGCTCGGCCTGCACAAGCGGATCGAGCGAAGCTCGGGGCTCCTGATCTTCGGGATCCTCGTCGTGTCGTCGATCGGCGGGCTCGTGCAGATCATCCCGAGCCTGTACCAGGAGTCGCTCGCGACGCCGGCGGAAGGCGTCGCGCCCTACGCGCCGCTCGAGCTCCTCGGCCGCGACGTCTACATCCGCGAGTCGTGCTCGTCGTGCCACTCGCAGCAGGTCCGGCCGCTGCTCGCAGAGGTGCAGCGCTACGGGCCGTACTCGCGCGCGGACGAGTTCGTCTACGACCGGCCGTTCCTGTGGGGCTCGAAGCGGACCGGACCCGACCTGCACCGGATCGGCGGCAAGTACACGGACGCCTGGCACCGTGTGCACATGGTCGATCCGCGCGCGGTCGTCCCAAATTCGATCATGCCGGCCTACCCATGGCTCGCCGAGCGGCCCGCGGATCCCGACGGCAGCATCGCCGCCCGCCTCCGAACGCTCAAGCGTCTCGGCCACCCGTACACGGACGACGACATCGCGGCCGCGGCCGACGCGGTCGCCGGCAAGACCGAGCTCGACGCGGTGATCGCGTATCTGCAATCGCTTGGCCGCACGCGCGCGAGAGGTAGCGGGCTATGACTTACGTGATCTTCATCGGCGACATGCTCGTGATGGCGTTCATGATCACGCTCGTCGTCTGGCTCTCGCTCCGCGGCCGAGCGGCGCACTTCGAGGCGATCGCTCGGCTGCCGCTCGACGACGAGGACCGCGATGGCTGATCTGCCGGCGCGGTTCTGGGGCGGCTGGATCGTCGTGCTGACCGTGACGACGCTCGCCGCGCTCGCGTGGCTCGTCGTCAGCGTGTACTTCGCAAAGAATCACGACGGGGGCATCGGCGAGCTCACGTGGGACGAGACGCTGAAAGAAGGCACCACGCCGGCGCCGCTCTGGTGGTTCTGGCTGATCTTCTCGCTGCTCGTCGTCTCGGTTCTGTATCTCGTGCTCTACCCCGGCCTCGGCACGTTCGCGGGCGTGCTGCACTGGTCGCAGCATCACGAGATCGAGACGAGCGCGGCGGCGTACGACGAGCGCTTCGGCCCGCTGCGCGCGGAGCTCGCTTCGGCGGAGCCCGGGCGGCTGCGAGAGGACCCGCGGGCGATGGCTGCGGCCGCGAGCGTATTCGCGAACCATTGTGCGGCTTGCCATGGTCCGGACGCACAAGGACAGGCGAATCTGTTTCCGAACCTGCGGGACGCCGAGTGGCAGTGGGGCGGCACGTTCGACACCGTGATGCAGACGATCACGGCCGGCCGGATCGCGGTCATGCCGCCTCTCGGCGCGGCGCTCGGCGAGCAGGGCGTCGAGGAGGTCGCGGACTACGTCCTCGCGCTCGCCGAGGGGCGCGGAGACGACGAGGCGGTCGCGGCCGGGCGCACGCGCTTCGCGCAGCTCTGCTCGGCGTGTCACGGCCCGGACGGCTCGGGCCAGGCGCTCCTCGGCGCACCGCCGTTGAACAACGGCCACTGGCTCTACGGCAGCTCGCGCGATTCGATCGTGACGTCGATCGTCGACGGCCGAAACGGCGAGATGCCGGCGTTCGCCGGGCGCCTCGATCCCGTGCAAATCCGGTTGCTCGCGGCCTGGCTCGGCGCCGACTGACGGCGCCGCTGTCGCGTGGCGATGCCCGGATCCTGATTTCGTCAGGCACGCGCGCCGGTCGGCGCGCCCGAGTGGAACCGAAAGACGCGGTCGGGCTCCGTGGCGAGCTCCGCTTCGCGGCCGGCGAGAGCCGCAAGCCTGCGTTCGCTCTCTACCTTACCCTCGGAGGTGTCCGCACG
>DASVDR010000048.1 GCA_036381015.1 Gammaproteobacteria bacterium | reverse complement strand
TATTGATGCCCCTCGTCTGAATCACGTTTAGTTGCGCCCTCTGGCTTGTCTACGGTAGCCATTTTGCCGAAGACTCCCGATATGGGTTGTTATTGGGAAAGGTTAATTGCTGGGCATTGTATGCGAAGCGCTAGGGCACCTGAACCAAATCCACCCTTCCCGCGCCGTGCGACCTCAGCATCAGCCGGACCGTCACAGGCGCCGTTTAAGAAGTCGGCGCCGGCCAGAAGACAGATGATCGCATCAAGAACGTGATCATTTGCGATGGCCACCTCCTTGATCACGTCCGGAATCATGATCCAGCTCATGAGCCGATCCAGGATGGTAGCGCGACGTTCCTGGTTCGCGAGGTCGCCGCCCTTATAGCCTCTGGAGGGCACTTCATGAGCCACCAACGTGGCGGCTGGATCGACCTCGATGCATGCTGGCTCCGTAAGTCTGTTGTGCCACGCCAGCTGGATGCGCTGGCCCGATTGTTCGCGGACCTTGTGTAGAAGGCTCAAAGCTGCCCAGGCAGCGCGTGCGATGCGATCTGCGCCAACGTCGAGCGGCTGTTTGCCGGTCACCTGACGAACGAATCGATCCGTGTTGTCAACGGACAAAAATAATTGACCCACCTGGCGGACAATATTCTTGACCCACCCCCTGGGTGTTGTCGTCAGTGTGCTTCGCTGTTGACCGTTCCTCCTATCAGTCCACTTTGCCTAGCCTGCCGAAGGCGGTAGCTGTCGCCCCGGATCTGGATGACATGAGCGTGATGCAGCAGCCGATCGAGCATGGCACTCGTGAGCGCTGCGTTGCCGTCGAAGGTCTGCTCCCAGTCGCCGAACGACAGATTCGAGGTCAGGACGACCGAGCCCTGCTCATAGCGCTTGGCGACGACCTGGAAGAAGAGGTCCGACTGATCCTTCTTCAGCGGGAGATAGCCGATCTCGTCGACGATCAGAAGGCGAGGTCCGAGGATCGCGCGCCGGAGGTACTGATCGAAGCGCCCCTCGCGTCGCGCCTTCTCGAGCTGCAGCACGAGATCGGCGGCAGTGACGAAGCGAACTTTGTAGCCGCGCTCGGCCTCTCTGACGCCGAGCGCGATCGCCAGGTGCGTCTTTCCGGTGCCGCTCGGTCCTAACAGGATCACGTTCTCGCGCCGCTCGATGAAGGCGAGGCCGGCCAGCTCCTGCAGCCGCGCCTTCGGCGCTCCCGGCGCAGCTTCGAAGTCGAACTGCTCGAGCGTCTTCACCGACGGGAACGTCGCCAGTCGGATCAGCATCTGCCGGCTCCTCTCGCCTCGCAGCGACGCCTCGGCGCCGAGCACCTGCTCCAGATACTCAACGAAGGAGCGCTTCTTCTTCGCCGCCTCGTCGGCAAGGTTCGCATACTGGCGTGCCACCGCGACGAGCGAGAGCTCCATGCACAGTTTTTCGACCTTCTCGCTCATCGCATCACCTCCTGCAGCACGACGTCGTAGTCCTTCGGGGAGCGCTGCAGCGGATAGCGCGGCCAGCAGGCGGCGGCTGGTGACTCCGGCGCGGCTCGCGGTCCGACGTACGGCTGCATCGCCCGCCGCTCCTCGACGAGACGATCGACCGGACGAGCTTTGGTCGTTGCGTGAACGCGCACGTTTGCGACGGTGGCGCACCAGAGCCTCGCCTCGGCGTTGAGCTCATCGAGCTCGGGGATGCGGCCCTCGAGCGCCAGCCGCGTGACGTACGGGTGGAAGAAGGTCTGGGCGATGTAGTCGATCGCCCGCTCGACCTTGCCCTTCGTCTGCGGTCGTGCCGGCCGACACAGCTTCGGCCGATAGCCGCAGTCGCCCGCCAGGCCCCAGGTCGCATCGTGGAACCGGTGCCGACCCCGGCCATAGGCGTCACGGTGCGTGACGACCGTCTTCATGTTGTCGTAAAGGATCTCCCGCGGCACGCCGCCGAAGTCACCCAGCATCCGCCGGTGACACTCGACCAGCACGTCGGCGCGCATCGACTCCACGTACTCCAGATACAGCCAACGGCTGTAGCCGAGCACGCCGACGAACGCATACACCTTCCGCGGACCCAGCCGATACTCGCCCCAGTCCATCTGCGCCTGCCGCCCGGGAGGCGTCTCGAGCCGCACGATCGGCTCGGGCTGCGGCGCCGGCCGCAAGCTCGCCACAAACCGCCGTACACTGCGCTCCGTACCGTCGTACCCCATCGCCGCGATCTCCCGGTGCAGAACGGTCGCCGGCAAACGGATCGGGGCTGCGCCCTCCACCCGGCGCCGGAGCCAATCCTCGTACGGCTCGAGCTTACTCGGCCGGCCCGGACCGCGATCCTCGACCGGCTTGACCGCTTCGCCGCGCAGGTACTTGCGCACCGTATTCCGCGAAATCTGAAGCTCCCGAGCGATCGACCGGATACTCATCCCTCGACGGGACAAAATCTTGATCTCCATAACCGCTTCCTTTGTCAGCATCCGGGGCTCGTCCTCCTTCCAAGACGGCCCCGATTTTCAACAAAGGTGGGTCAACAGTTTTGTCCGAAAAGGGTCAGCTTCCGATGTCCGCTCACACCGTGTCCCTTCGAAAGAGCTGATTCGGGACGGTGAACATCGGCTGCCCCGCTCGATGCGCGCAAAGTTCGTGGCCCAGCCCGACGGGCCACCCAAGTGGAGCGTCCAGTGCTAGGAGTGCTACGGCGCCTCCGTCGAGCTCGCGCACTACGCTCTCAATTACAGCAGATGATCCGGCACCGGCATGCACTACGCTGAGCCTCCCGTCTATGAGAGACCCGACGGCGATTCCGGTATTCTGCGACTGCACAGCACAGTCGATGCCGATCAGCTTCAAACTGGACACCCTTTTGTGAGGCCGCCTAGTGGCGTTCAGAAGAAACCTCCCTGAGGCGCCCCGCCCGTCTAGACTGTTGCTCGGGACAGGCACTGCGCAAGAAGGAAATCTTATGTCTGCGGAGAACGATCTGGCCACAATGCTTCAAGAGGGTCCAGTCGCTGACCTTCTCCGCGCCGAAGAGGCGCTCCAAGTCGCAACAACTATCGGCTCGCATGCTGATGCGGTTAACGCTTCAAACTTCAGAGCGATCTTAATCTCTTTGCAGAGCTATAGCGTAGAGCAGTTTGTACTTGCGGTCACTCGCCTCTATGACCGCCCGCACCCTCACTACTCCCTCAGAAGCTTGCCTGCCGTCCTGGAATTTGTCAGGACGAACGCAGGGGCGTTACAGATCAGGCAGCCTACCTGGGTTGAACGAGGCGTCGCTCGCCTTGGCATTACTATCTCGGCCAATGGAGACCAGGAGCACACAACGATCGCCGTTGCGGACGAGCTAATCAAGGTGTTGCCCACTCCGAAGAACAATGCGGCGCTTAACGCGCTAAAGGCCCTGCGCGACAAGAGGCTCGCACATCCTGAGAACATTGAAGCAGAGCAGATTCCCAGAACAACGTGGGAACCAGCCGAGGCGCTCTTGGAACCGCCGAAACAGATCGTCGGTATCCTCGGGTCATACACAAGTACCGCATATGTCGACGATGAGGGAGCGTATCTGTTGAGCTTAGACGCTCAGCGAGCGAGCACGTCCCTTAGGCGATTACTTAGGGAAATCCGTGTCGCCCCGCCCGCGTTCCCGCCGATAGGCGAATGATGCTTCTTTCCCATAAACGCTTTCCGGGAACGCGTATGGATTAAAGCGCTCGTTTCCTCCGTGCAGCGCCCGAAAGCTTGCGGCTCGAAATCGGCGTAGGCGTGATTGGGTCGATCGCCGGCACCTCGGCGAATTCTGGAAGTCGATTTCGGACCTCAGCTCCATATCGCCGCGGTGGCGCTCTAATCGCCGACACCGCCGAATGGGCTTGGCGCGGAGGAAGCCTACTTCGGCGGATCGCTAGCTATCGCACGCCGCGAATGGTATACACAGAAGCGGCGCCCGCTAGTGCCGCTAACACCAGCGGACGCCTAACCACAGTCAGCCCCAAGGAGGCTAACCATGGCTAAGCGCGATGTTACCCCGTCTGATCGAAACCTCTCTCGCCGTCCTTCCTCCGAGGCAACCGCTCTACACGATGATTCAAAGCCGGACTCCGCGCTCGAGGCTCTCGAGCGCACCGTCGAAGATGAACGGTTGCGCCTGCTCAAGGCTCATTCCATTCTCAGTTGCGCCACCCTCGCGATGGAGGTGAATGCCGAGAGCCAGAACAAGCGGTCTCCGTATTATCCGGCGGTCATCGATCTGGCGGCCGATCTCTTGAATGAAGCCATCGAGCGGCTCGACTCGGTCAACCTGCAGCCGCCCCTGAGCGACATGCAGTTATTCGGACGGCGACGCGGAAGCGCTTAGTCTGCGGCATCGCCCCAGATGACACTGATCGCTCATGAGACGAGACGCTTCGTCGTTGTGCCACGGTGCCTGAATCAACTGAAGAGCGCTACAGACGGCGTACGATAAAGCAACCACGAGTCGATCCCCTGCACACGCTCCAATACCGCACGAGTGAACCTTTACCCGATGGGATCGAGTTGCCAGTCTGAAAATACGATGTCCCCGATTGCCCAAGGTGAGCGAGAACAAACGGCGGCTCTTGATCTCTCGGTTGATCTGATAGCGCGACTTCCCTGGGAGCTTAGCGAACACCGGCACCGGCAGATTCTGCAGTGGCTCGAACGTCGCCACCATCATGGCGCGCTCGCATTGGATGCTGGTGAGAATAGGTTGATCTCGGCGTGAATCGACCCGCACTAGTGAATTCGGCACTCTCGGGTTACGTCGTGTAAGCCGCAGTCACTATGCGAGCGCGAGACAGCGTCGCTTCTGGCGTACTAGCTAGCGCAGCGACGCGCACCCCATGCACAGCCACAGGACTTCCCGGCGCCGAAGTGTTACCGCGCTTTCTTGCGGTTCAACCGAATGACCTTGCCCGATTCATCCCTCCTTACGCTACAGTAGCTCGCCCATTTCTCCATCAACTTCGCGCGCTTTATGAGTAACGTGCCGCGTTGGTACGCGGCTTCAGCCTTGTCCTTCAACTTGTGCGCGAGAGCGTGCTCGATCACCTCGCTCGGGAAGTAAGCAACTTCCGCAGCCCAGTCGCGGAATGACGAGCGGAATCCGTGTGGAGTGGCGGTCTTGTCTTGGGAAGGGTCGAGGTAGCCAATGCCGCCGCGTTTCAGATCGACTTCGTGCATGCCATCGATGACTGCCCCCAGTGCGGCATCGGAGAGCTTTCCTCCACTCGGGGCGGGGAAAACGATATCGGACGTTCCCTTGCTCGGCAGGCTTTTCAGGAGCGCCACCGCGGCAGTGGAGAGTGGCACGACATGCTCCTTTTCCCGCTTCATGCGAGACGCGGGAATCGTCCATCGCAGTGCCTTCAGGTCAATTTCGCTCCAGGTGGCGCCGCGGACTTCGCCGCTGCGAGCGGCGGTCAAGATGGCAAACTCCAGCGCACGAGGCGAGATGCCCTCATGTTTGCGTAGCTCCGCCATGAACGTGCCGACGCGCCCGTAGGGTAGGGCCGCATGGTGCTCAGTTTTCTGTACCTTGCTCGGAGCGGGCAGTTGGTGGCGAAGATTGTTTTTCCACCGCGCCGGGTTCTCGCCTTGGCGATAACCTCGAACCTTCGCCCAGTCCAAAATGGACTCCATGCGGCCTCGCAGGCGGCTCGCTGTTTCCGTCTTGGTGGTCCAGATCGGAGTCAGCACTTGGAGTACTTTTGCGGTATCGATGGCGGTGACCGGCAGCTTGCCGAGAATCGGGAAGGCGTAAGTTTCGAGCGTCGCTGTCCACTGGGCAGCGTGTTTCACGGATTTCCAACCTGCAGCGTGGGCCTCGATGTATGCACGGGCGCATTCCGCGAAAGTCTTGGTATTAGCGATGTTCGCCGCTTGCCGCGCTCGCTGCGCCCTACGTTCCTCAATCGGGTCCCGACCTTCGGCGACAGCCTTGCGCTGTTCCAGAGCCTTCTGGCGAGCCTCAGCGAGCGACAGTTCGGGGAAAGCACCGAGTCCCATGTCTCGGCGCTTGCCGGCGACCTTAATGCGTAAGACCCACGTTCGAGAGTTGCCGGCGACACGAAGATGCAAACCTGCAGCGCCCCCTACTGCGTAACGGCCTTCGGCCTTAAGCTTCGAGACGGCGAGTGCGGTCAATTCGCGAGCGCGTTTGGGCATGGGAGTTTTGTCCTTTTTCTGCCCACATATTGTCCCACATAAATTTGTAGATTTACACAGCTTTCGTTGGAATTCAAAGGATCTCTATTCCAGTAAAGCCTTTTGATACCAAAAACTTAGTGGAACACTCTAGAAAATGACAGAACCTATTCGGGCAGACACCCTCTCCGCCAATCACTCGACTACGGCAACTTTCAGCCAAAAAACGCTTGGCCAACGACCACTCACACCAAGTGGTGCCTTATTCGGCTGGACGCTTCCCGCACTGACTGCATCTCAGCCGGGAGCGGAGCTGGCCGAGAGTCGTCTTCGTACCGAACCTCTCGATCAGTTCGCGAACATCAAGCGCGACCACTCGGCGACACTCGCCGCAGGCCGCGTAGAGCTGAGATCTGCACGCGATCTCATCAAGGGTTTGCTCCAGATGGTCGTACAGCTCACCTTCGGTTGGCGCTTGGTGCCCCATCAGAGAAACAGCCAGCAAGCCCCGAGGTTTGGGATGCCGAGGCCTGCGCTTCGCCGCGTCGATGCCCTCAGTCGCAGCCATCGTGGCCGCGGTGGCTTGGTGCGCCTCGTGAGGGGCCACCGTCGGGAAATCGGCGTAGGCGCCGCCGCCATCGATGGTCGCGTCGATGCCAAGATGGTATGCAAGCCCAACACTGACGCCGGCGGTGAGCATGTGCAGCTCCTCGGAGCCTGCGCGAATCGAATCCCACAGTTGATCATGAGGGTTCGGAAGTTTGCCGTGAATGATCTTCACGAGGTCGACAACGCCTGCCACAACAACCTCAGCCAGGATGCCCGGCAGGATAGAGTGCGTCAGCAGCGACCGGTGCTCCTCGAGCAGCTCCCAATCTAGATCCGGGAGGCCGCCGTCGCCGTCCAATCCTCCCGAGGCGTAGCCGAACCCGAAGCAGAACATACCAGCCCGAATGGCTGCTTCCTTCGGATTCGCCTCTGCGTATTTCCGTAATGCCTTCCAAACCACACGACTGTTAGCAACCGCACTGCGAGCAGCCGACAGCAACTCGGCGGGCCGCTGCTTTGCGTAGCAGGCGGCCGAGTCGCTAGCGCGCAACCTGTCCATCTCGAACTTGGCTGCGCGACGTACGCCGATAGCAAGGTTCTTCAGGTTGACTCCTCGCCTTACCGTCGAAGCCGCCGCGACGCGACCGCAGCGACCCGCCCAATCAATCAGCTCCTGCGAGGTTGTCTGGTCGAGTGCACTCTTTAGCTCACCTTGAAGACTGCTCAGGCGTGATTTGGAGATTGTCAGGACAGTCTCCGCCATCACGCGACGGTACGACAAGAGAGCCTGGACTTGCGAAGACGTTCGTCGCACTCCGAGGCATTCCCTCACAGGCGCGAATGGGGATCGCTAAACTGCGGAATCCGCCGGCGGCGGAGTCGCCGTGACTCCCGTCGCCTCGCCGGCCGCCGAGACGCCCGAAACGGCTACCGCCCGGTGCGGCGGCAAACAGCCGCATCGGCTAAGATCTACGAAGGCTCTACGCCACTCAAGGACGACTGGGGCGCGACATGTCCGCGACACACGACCCGGCACGGCCACACTCGAGCCGCGATCGGAACGAGCTCCCTCTCGCCGGCGGCCTTGCGCAAAAGGCGTTCACCGTCTCCCACCGCGTCAACGCGGAGCGCCTCGTGCTGCTCGGCTGGTCGCGTGCCATCCTTCTACAGTTCGCCCATCCGCTGATCGCGGCCGGCATCGACGAGCACAGCGGCTTCCGCACGAAACCTTCCGCGGCCGTGCAGCGGCTGCGGCACACGGTGCACGCGATGCTTGCGCTCACCTTCGGGACCGAAGCGGATCACGACCGCGCGATCAAGGCGATTCTCGCGATTCACTGCCGCGTCAACGGCAAGCTGCCGGCCGACGTCGGCCCGTTCCCGGCCGGCACGCCCTACTCCGCGGAGGATCCGGATCTCGTCCTGTGGGTGCACGCCACGCTGATCGAATCGGTGCCGATGTTCTACGAGATGCTCGTCGCGCCGCTGACGCCGCGCGAGCGCGACGTCTACTGCGAGCAGGCGGCGGCCGTCGCGATCGCGCTGCATGCCCGCGAGCGCGACGTGCCGCGCTCGTGGGCGGCGCTCCAAGCGTATTTGGACGAGATGTACGCCTCCGGCCGCATCACGGTGAGCGAGCAGGCGCGCGTGCTCGCGGCCGCGATCCTGTCGCCGCCGTTCGGTCTGCTCGGCGCGCCCGGCACGGCGATGAACAGGCTGCTGACGCTCGGGACGCTACCCGAGCACGTGCGCCGGGAATACGGCTTCGAGTGGACGCCGAGGGACGAACGCGCGCTCGCGCTCGTCGTCCGCGCGCTGCGCCGGCTGCGCCGCTCGCTTCCGGACCGCGCCGCGAAGTGGAAAGCCGCCCGGCAGCTGGAGCACCGCGCGCGGTCCGCGCAAGCCGCTTGAACGAAGATTGCCCGCTCAGTCGGCCGGCATCGTCTCTCCGGAGCCGCCGAACTCGGCCGGCAGGTCTTTCATCTTCGTCAAGCCGTCCTTCATCGGCAGCACGGTCTCGCGATAGAACACGTGCAACGCCGGCTTGAACTCGAGATCGGGCAGCACGGCCGCATACACGTCCGTGACGCCGAGCGTCGGATGCTCCGTCAGCACGTGACCGCCGCACGTCTTGCACCACTTGCGGATGCTCTGCGGCGTCTTGCTGTAGCTTCCGAGCTTATCGGCGCCGCGTGTGACGGCGACGGCCTCGGGCTTCCACAAGCTGAAGGCGTTGACCGGCCCCGCGGACCAGTGCCGGCACGATTCGCAATGACAGTAGCCCATCGCCACCGGATCGCCGGTGACGGTGACTTCCACGTCGCCGCAGAAGCAGCTGCCTTTCCGAGTAGTCTGCGCGTTCATGTTGCTCCCCTTCGGGTTGCGGGCGTCACGCTCCGGTGACGATCACGACGGACGGTCGGACGCGGACGCGGACGCGCCCAGAATAGCCCGGCAATCCGTGCCGGGCCAAACGGAGAATCCAACGCGCTTCTCGGGCACGAGCCGCAGGTTCGCAAGCCTAAGCTCACGGCACGACGGCGAGCAGCACCTCCGAGCGCTGCGCGGCGCCGTGGCCCAGGCTCGCCGCCTCGATCTCGTTCCACGCGACCGCGAACCGCTCGCCGAGCGCGCCGATCGACGGAATCAGCGACTGGGCGGCGGTGCTCGATACCCGCCTGATCGAGCTCAGCGGAACGCCGGCCGCGTCGAACGCCTGGAAGAACACGTCGTAGGCGCCGGCCGTGTCGTCCGACCAGACGAGGCCGTATGTCGATCCGTTGCTCGCGACGTAGGCGCCGATCGAATCGCCCGTGGTCTGCGTCACGCGCCGCGCGGCGCGCTCGATCGCAGGGTCGGGCCCGAGCGCGCCGGCGTAGAAATACACCTCGGTGTTGCCGTCCCGCTCGTCGAACCACGTGATCGCCGCCGTGCCGTCCGCGCCGAACGCGATATCCGGGTACTTCGAGCGGTAACCGTCATCGGCCGTGAGCCGCATCAACGACGCGCCGCCGTCGTCGACGACCCGCGCGAGAAGGATCTCCTCGGCGCGAGTGCCGGCCTGCGCGTCGTAGACGACGAACGCCCGCCCCTCGGCGTCGACGGCAGCATTGAGGTTCCACGTGGTCGCGCTCGCGGGCCCGACGCGAATCGGCTCGCCGAGACGCTCGCCGGAGCGGCTCCACCACGCGGCCCAGACGGCTTCCCCGCCCTGCCCGTCGGCTTCGATCCACGCGGAGAACATGGCGTCGCCGCGCACCGCGAGGACCGGGTTGCGGCTCGGCGCGGACGAGATCGGCCGCGCCCACAGGCCGACGCCCGCATCGCTCCAGAGCCCGAGGCGCGCACCTCGCGTGCCGTCCTCCGCGGACTTCTCGTACCACGCGACCGCGAACGCGTCCCCGATGGCCGCGACGTCGGCTTCATAGGAGGCGTCCGCCGTGCGCGTCAGCCTGAGCTCGGCCGCTTCCTTCAACGTCCGGGCGTCGACGATCCGCAGGTAGATCTCGGCGTTGCCGTCGCGCGTGTCGTACCACGCGATGCCGAGGCGGCGCGGCCCGACGGCGAGGCTCGCCTCGAACGCGCCGAAACCGCTGTCGCTGATTTGTTGCGGGCCGCGTTCCGTGCAGGCGCCGGCGAGGACGGCGACGCATGCCGCGGCCGCGGCCGCGCGCGTCATGCCGATCGATGCCGCAGGCGCCACGCGAGGAGAACCGCGAGGATCGCGAACGCGGCCGCGAGCCTCGCGGCGTCGAGGCCGGCGGGCGATTCGGACGTCGCGGGCGAAGCCGGCTGCGGCTCCACCGGAGCCCTCTCGACGTTGCGCATCAGATAGCCTTCGAGCTCGGCCGTCTCGACGCTCGGCTCGGGCACCGCCTCGGGCCCGGGCACCGCCCGCGTCGCGATCTGCGCCTCGTTCCGCCGGATGAACTCGGTCATCTCGGCCGCAAGCTCGGCGATCGGAGCACCGACGGCCTCCTCGACCGCGTCGACGAAGGCTTCGACGTCGGGCGCCGGCACGCCCGCGTCGAGGGCCTGCTCCACGACGTACTCGAGGAGCAGCGGATTGCCGCACGTGAGCTCGGAGCAGCCGACGCCGTGCTCGTTGACACTCTCGACGTACTCGCGGAGGAGCGTCGCGAGCGTCTCGTCGTCCGCTTGCCAATAGCCCTTGCGGACCGTCTCGATCATCCGCGCGGTGATGTCCTGATACGCGAACGGCGACTCGGACTCGAAGAACTCCTTCATGCCGAGATCGTGCTTGTCCTCGACGTAGACCGAGAACGTCTCCTGCCACATCGCGTCGTCCACGGCGTCGGTGACCGTCGCGTCCCACCCCCACAAGTACTCGACGAACGCCCGCATCTCGCCCGCGCCCGCGTAGCCCTCCTTCTGCATGCCCCGAATCCAGTTCGGATTCACATAGCGGGAACGGAACTCGCTGCCGATGAACTCGTCGATCGAGGTCATCTCCGGATTCGCCGGGTCTCGTGTGTTCGTGATGACGATCTCCGGGTCCTCGCCGTCCAGATTGCGAATCGCGCTCGCGAGGCCGCCCGTGTACATGTAGAAGTCGTCGTTGTCGAGCGTGCCGTAGAGCATCGTGGAGCTCGAGTGCACGACCTTCTCCGTGCCGGAGAGCGCCATGCGGAACACGTCCTCCATCGGCTCGCCCCAGAAGCCGTTGCCGAAGCCGTGCCCCATCTTCTGGAGGTAGTCATCGCCGATGCCCCGGTCCGATTCCCACGTGCCGCTCGCGCCGACGATGTTCGAGGTGTTCAGGTTGTAGACGCCGGGCGGCTCGTCGAAGATGCGCACGCCGGCCCGCCGGTCGGCATCCTCCTCGCTGTAGCCTCGCTCGATCAGCGCCGCGCGCGTGGCGAGATAGTGGCGGCGCACGTAGTTGTCGGCTTCCTCGATGGCCTTGACCTTCTGCACGGCCTCGTCCATCAGCAGCGTGACGTTGTTGAACATGCCTTCCGCCGCGCTCGCGATCACGATGTCGACGCGCGGTCGCCCGAGCTCGGCGCGAGGCACGACCTCGACGTCGACCACCTTGCCGCGCTCGTCCCACACGGGCCGCGTGCCGAGCAGATGGAAGATCTGCGACTCGACGATGCCTTCGTGGCGCATCGTCTCGTCGCCCCAGATCACGAACGACACCTTCTCCGGGTAGCGGCCGTGCTTCTCGAGATGCTCGGCCAGCATCTCGTCCGCGAGCTTCACGCCGAGCTCCCAGGCCGCGGGCTTCGGAACTTTCTCGGGATCGATGCCGTAGAAGTTCTTGCCGGTGGGATACGCGTCCGGGTTGCGGATCGGCTCGCCGCCGCTCCCGACCGGGACGAACCCGCCGTCGAGCGCCGCCATGAGGTTGTCGAGCTCTCGGGACGCCGAAGCCACGATGCGCCGGTCCATGTCCTCCGCGAGCACCTTCGCGTCGTTCGGCAGGAGGCTGCGGTCGGCGCTCACGATCGCCTCAACCGTGCTCTCCCGAGCGGCCTTCTCGGGCAGCCGGCCGAATGCGTGCAGACCGTAAGGAATGTTCTGCCGCTCGAGGTCGAGCATGTAGGACTGAATGCGATGCACGGTATCGTGATCGAGGCTTCCGGGCGCCTCGAGATCGAGGCTCAAATCCTTCGCGATACCGAGCTCGATCACCTGCTCGCGAACCTGCTCCGCGTAGGCCTCGGCGAGCTGCGGGTTCTTGTGCAGGTTCGCATCGTAGTCGTTGATGCGCTCGCTGAGCACGGCGAGATCCGCGTACAGCCCGCCCTTCGTGAACGGCGGGACCATGTGGTCGATCAGCGCCGCGAGGCCGCGCCGCCGCGCGACGAGCCCTTCGCCGACGACGTCGACGTTGTAGATGTAGAGATCCGGCAAATCGCCGATCAGCGCGTCCGAGGCATCGGCGCTCGTCTGGCCCACGTCCTTGCCGTCCAGCCACTCGAGCGTGCCGTGCGTGCCGACGTGCACCACAGCGTCGGCCCCGAGCTCGCGCTTCAGCCATTCGTAAGCGGCGACGTATTGATGATGCGGCGCGAGGTCGTCGGCGTGGTAGAGCTTCTCCAGATCCTCGCCCCACCCGCGCGCCGGCTGCGGGAGCAGCACGACGTTGCCGTAGCGCACGCGCGGAATCACGAGGCTCTTGCCGCCGGGCCCGTCCACCGCCATCAGCTTCGCGTCCTCGGGCTCGCCCCAGTCCGCGACGATCTTCTCCCTGAGCTCCGGAGCCATCTCGCCGAGCCATTGCTCGTACTCGGCGATCGGGACGAGCACCGCGTCACCCGCGGCGACCATCTCCTCGAGCTCTCCCGGCGCATAGCCGCCGACGTTGCGGGCCTTCTCGAGAATGTCCTCGAGCACCGCCTCGGCCGAGAGATCCGCGCCGCCGAGGTCGTAGCCTTCGGCTGCGAGCCGCTTCAGGATGTTCGCGAGCGACTCCTCGACGTTCAGGTAGCTCGCGCCGATGTTCGCCTTGCCCGGCGGGTAGTTGTAGTAGAGCAGCGCCACGCGCTTCTCGGCATTCGGCTTGTCGCGCAGCGCCGCGTAGCGCAGCCCGCGGCGCACGGCCATGGCGATGCGCGCCACGATCGGGCGGCTCTGCACGATCGAGAGCCCCGACTCGATGTCGAGGATCTTCTCGCGGCTGCCGACGACCGTTGGCGCGATCAGCCCCGCGAGCTCGGGCACCGCCACCTGAAACGTCCCCTCGAACATCGACAGCCCCGTCTTCGACTCCCGCCACTGCTGCTCGCTCCGCCCGTACAGCGTGACGAGGTTCAGGAACGGGATGTCGAGCCGCTCGAGCGACTTGGCCGACTCGAAGTCGGCGAAGCGGAACAGGAACGTGAGCGAGACGTCGGCGCGCGGCCGGCCGGCTTCGTCGAGCAGCAGGCGCTCCGACGCGACGCTCCCGGGATACCCGAAGTACGGAACCGCTTGCCCGCCCTGGCGCTCGATCTCGGCGACGAGCGCGTCGACGACGGCCATGTCGCCCGAGTAAAAGTTCGACTTGAAGAAGCCGATCGCGACGGTCGGCGCGCCCGGACGCACTTTGCCGGCGCTGCGGCGCCACGCGTCGAATTCCTCCCACGTCGCGAATACGCGGCCGCCCTCCTCGTCGCCCGTCGGGTAGTAGTAGCCGAATTCGAGGCTCGGCTGCGGGTCGGGGATCCGCAGGCCTTCCATGCCGGCGACAGACAGCGCGTACTTCAGCAGGCCGAGCTGGTTACCGGCGCCGGAATGCTCCCAGAACGCGCGTGCGCGCTCGTCCCATACGAGCCCCTGGGCGACGTAGTTCTCCTTCGGCAGCAGGCCCTCGCCGACGGCGATCACTTCGCCGCCGTCCTGGACCTCGGCCAGCAGGTTCATGCCGTGCTCGGTATCGAAGCGGTCCAGCATCTGCTGATTCATCACGTCGAAAACGAGCACGTCGGCATCGGCGAGCTCGCGCGGATCGACGTCGTCGAATACGGATTCCGTCAGGAACGTGAGATCGATCGCACCGCGCAGGTCCGGCCGTTCCTCGAGCAGATCCTTGTACGCCCTGAGCGTCGCGGGCATCTGCCCGTCCGAGAAGAGATACGCGACGTGCACGCTCTGCGCGTGCGCTGCCGCGGACAGCGCGCAGCCCAGCACGGCCAGCATGCGGCGCGGCATCGAGAATCACTCCTCGGGGGCCGCGTCGTCGGGCACGTAGATGATCTGCCCGTTCGCGAGCCGGTAAGCCGTGCCGAGCCGCTCGCCGTTCCCGGAGAGCTTCTCGCCGGTCATCTCGTACGCCTCGATCTCGGTGCCCTTCTTCACGACGATCTCGCTTTGGCCCTGCGCGTTCGTCATGACCATCGTGACCTCCGTCTCCGGATTCATCAGGTCGTTCATCCGGTAGACGGAAAAGAGGCTGATCATGAGGCCGACGATGAAGACGACCGACACATCGAAGAGATTCGCCACGCCCGCGAGCGGATCCTCCTCGGGCTCCTCCGGCCGCGGCATTTCGAGAAAACGCGCCATGTCCTACGCCCTCGCCGCCAGCTCGGCCGCCGCTCGCTCCGCGAGGAAGCGCTGCTCCCGGATGGCCTCGTTCATCCAGTTCGTCCGCAGCATCAGGATCACGTAGGCGATCGTGCCGCAGGCGAGCCCGATGATCGTCGTCGTGAACGCCACGACCATTTGGCCGGCCATCGCCTGGAGATTTCCGGACGCAAGCGCCGCGAGCGCCGTGCCCATCGGGATCAGCGTGCCGATGAGGCCGAGGCTCGGCCCGACCTTGACCAGCATCCTGGAGCCGCTGAGCGACGCCCGCACGCGCTCCTCCTGCTCGAGGACGAGGTGCTCGAGACCGCCGTTCTCGAGGCGGGAGTCGGACAAGCCCTGCTGAATCGCGACGAGCAGGCGCCGCAGCGACGGCGGCAGCGCGCGGCGGCGATCCTCGCCGGCGCCGAGCACGTCCCCTGCGTTGAGCCAGGATTCCACGTCGAACCCCCTGCGGTCGCGGCGGCGCGCGAGAAAGTCGACGAGCGTCGAGCCGGCCATGAACAGCGCCGCGGCAACGCACACCCACAACATCGCCATGACGGGAAAGCGAAGCACCTGCCCCAGCGCGAACAGGCCGTTCTCGAGCAGGCCGAGCAAGCTCATCTGCGCTTCCATAGCGAGTAGACCCCTCCTAAGAACAAGAATGCAGCGGCCAAGAGTAGCACCGGCGCGGCGGCGCGGCCGCCGGCGCCGGCTTCGAGCGGCACGGCCTTCAGCGCCGCCGCGGACTGCCAGCCGGTGAGGATCGGCCCGGCCGCGGCGACGCAGAGGCCGAGCACCGCGATCAGTGCGAGGGCTTCGTCACGCAGGCTCGGCGGCGCGAACTGCGGCCTCCGGGCCGCGAGGAACGCGGCGACGAGGGGCGGCAGCGCCGCCACGAGGAGCGCCGCAGCGAGCGGCAGGCCTTGCGCGCGGAGCACGCTCGCCCACAGGCCCGCGCACGCGCCCCCGGCGGCGACGAGCGCGACGGACCACGACGGCCGGATGAGCGCCGCGAGCGCGACGATCGCAATCGCCGTGCCGATCCAGCCGGCGCCCGGCACTCGGTCCGGCCCGAGCAGCGCCGCGGCGGCGATGAAGCCGCCGCCGAGCAGCACGTAGCGGCTCGGATGATGCGGCACCAGGCTCGCGAGCGCGGCGGCGCCGAGAGCGCAAAGAATGCCCGGTACGAGAAACTGCAAAACGGACTAGAACCTGACTCGCACGCCGGCGGAGCCCGAAGACCCCGGCGTGTTGAAGCCGGTAACCTCCTGGTACTCCTCGTCGGTGACGTTCTGCAAGCGCGCGTACACGTCGATCCGCTCGCCGATCGTATACGCGGCGCTCAGATCGAGCACCTCGTAGTCGTCGAGCGGAACGCGGCCGATGCCGAACAGCTCGTCGACCGCGTCGCGCGACATGCGGTAATTGGCGATGAAGCGGAATCGCTCGTCCGGCGACGAGAAGCGCGCGCCGAGGTTCGCGAGCCTCTCGGGCCGGCGAACCCGCTGCTCGCCGTCGGCATCCTCCGTATCGTTGTAGGTGAAGTTCGCGAGCAGCTGCCAGCGCATACCGATCGGCACCTCGGCGGCGAGCTCGAGCCCCTGCGACCGGCTCGTCCCGAGCGATTGCAGGTAGCCGGAGAAGCCCGCGAGGTCGAAGAAGATTTCGTCCTCGATGCGCTGATCGAACCACGTCGCCTCGAGGTAAAGCCCGCTGTCCGTCGTGTACTCGACGCCGATGTCGAAGCCCTTGCTCGACTCCTCTTGGAGCGATAGGCCGGCCGCCGGCGGTAACGCGAAAGGCCCGGCATTGTACGCGAGCTCGGACGGGCTAGGCGCCCGGAAACCGGTGCCGTAGCTCGCCCGGTACTTCAGCGCGCCGGGGCCGACGTCCGTCACGTAGGCGGCCGTGGCGCGCACGCTCGTGTGCGTCCCGAAGTCGTCGTTGTCGTCGTGCCGGGCGCCCGCGGTGACGAAGACCCGGTCGTCGATCGCCTTCTGATACTCGAAATAGTAGCCGGTCTGGCGCTGATCGAGCTCGCTGCCGTCGCTCGCGACGACGTCCTCGTGCTCGAGGTCGAGGCCGTAGACGAGGGTCGTGCTCTCGGAGGGCCGGAAGCTTCCGGTGTACTCGGCACGGTCGAGCTCGCCCTCGGTAGCGAACGAGATGACGCCGGCCGCGAGATTGTCGCGGTCGACCTCCGTGCCCGAGTACGCGACGAGGTGCGTGAAGGCGCCCGCCTGATAGTCGCCGGAGAGGCGGAACGTGGTTTGATCCGTGCGGCCGATGCAATCGGCCGTCGTCGGAAATCCGCAGGTATCGAACTCGGTGGCGGCGTCGATGTCGCGCCCGACGAGCTGCAGCCGCAGCGCTTCGGTCGGCGTCCACCCGATCTTGCCGTGCAGCGTCGTGTTCTCGTAGCCGTCGTCGTCGGCGAGCACCGTATCGGATGCCTTCGTGTTGAAGCCGTCGGAGTCGAGATCCGTCATGGAGAGGAAGTAGTCGGCGGAGCCGCCGCCGCCCGACACGCTCGCCTCGGTCCGGCGCGTGTCGAAGTCGCCGAGCTCGACGGCGACCTGCCCTGCCGGCGGCCCTTCGCCTCTGCGGGTCAAGATGTTGACGACGCCGCCGGCGTCCGCACCGTAAACGAAGCCCTGCGGCCCGCGGAGGATCTCGACGCGCTCGATGTCGCTCGTCGTCAGCAGGTTGTCGAAGCTCGGGCCGACCTGCGTGCCGGTCGGATCGGACACGTCGACCCCGTCGATCATGACCAGCGTCCGGTAGCCTTCCTCTCCCCGGATCCGCAGGGACGTGGTTTTTCCCGGCCCGCCGGTGTTGCTGACGCCGATGCCCGGCTGCGTGCGCAGCACGTCGGCCATCGAGTGATAGCCGCGAATGCGTATCTCGTCGGCATCGATCACCGACACCGCGGTCCCGATCTGCCGCAACGGCGTCGGAATCCGGCTCGAGGTCACGACGACCTCGTCGATATCGTCCGGCGGCTCCGGAGCCTGCGCGAGCAGCGTCCCGGGCCCGAGCAAGCCCGCGGCGACCGCGGCCCGGAGCAGCGCCGCGCCCGGCCCTGCCGGCCCACGAGGCTCCGCCCGGCGGAGCGCGGAAATCGGCGGAACCGGCGCAGGCGCGGGCCGGGGAAGAGCGCGAGGGGTGTCGGAATCGATGAGTTTCATGAAGTCGATGAGTTCCATAAGGTCCTTCGCCTGTGCGCGGCGGCGGTGGGCCGCCGGCTGCAGGTGCGCGATCCTAGCGCCGACCAAGGCTTTTACGAAGGTTAATTACTGTTGGGGCGGGCGTTGGATTAACGGTTAAACGGCGTCGTCGCCCCCGGGCCGCCCGCCCCGGGGCCGATTCGGTAAAATCGGCCGCCCTCGTCGAGCGCGCCGTCCCGATGCCATACGACTCGCTGCCGCCGCTGTCGCTCTACGTCCACTTGCCCTGGTGCGTGCGCAAGTGCCCGTATTGCGACTTCAACTCCTATCGCGCGCCGACGGACGTTCCGGAGGAGGCCTACGTCGACGCGCTGCTGCGCGATCTCGACGCGGAGCTCCCGCTCGCGGCCGATCGGCCGATCGAGAGCATCTTCATCGGCGGCGGCACCCCGAGCCTGTTCTCCAGCCGTGCCATCGCGCGGCTGCTGCGCGAAGTGCGGGCGCGCATCGACGTTGCGCCGGGCGCCGAGATCACGCTCGAGGCCAATCCCGGCGCGGCGGACGCCGAACGCTTCGCGGCGTTTCGCGAGGCGGGCGTGAACCGGCTCTCGATCGGGGTGCAGAGCTTCCGGGACCCGCAGCTTCGCGCGCTCGGACGGGTGCACGGCGGCGCCGAAGCGATCCGGGCCGCACGAGCGGCGCGCGCCGCCGGCTTCGACAACGTGAACCTCGACCTGATGTACGGGCTTCCCGGCGACGACCCGGCCGCGGCGCTCGCGGACCTCGAGGCGGCGGTCGATCTCGAGCCCGCGCATCTTTCCTGGTACCAGCTCTCGATCGAGCCCGGCACGGCGTTCTACCGGCACCCGCCCCGTCTTCCGGACGAGGACGCCGTCGTCGCGATCGAGGAGCGGGGACGTGCGTTCCTCGCCCGCCGAGGCTACGAGCGCTACGAGATTTCGGCGCATGCGCGTCCCGGCTTTCGATGCGCGCACAATCTCGCGTATTGGCGCTTCGACGACTATCTCGGCATCGGCGCCGGCGCGCACGGCAAGCTCACGCTGCCGGCCGAAGGCGCCGTCGAGCGGCGCGCGAAGACGCGCAATCCGCGCACGTACATCGAGACGGCGGGCACCGCCGCCGCGGTCTCGACGGAGCGGGTCGAAGCACCGCGGCAGCTCGTGCTCGAATTCATGATGAACGCGCTGCGCCTGGTCGGCGGCGTCGACGTCGCGCGCTTCGAGACCCGCACGGGCCGGAGCGCTCGCGAGATCGAGCCCGCCCGCGCGGAGGCGGTGCGACGCGGCTGGTTGGTCGCGGACAGCAGCCGACTCGAGGCCACCGCCGCGGGGCTCGCGGTGCTCAATCGCGTGCTCGCGCTTTTTTGAGAGCGCGGTCAGCGCACCCTGATGTCGAGCTGACTCGTCGGCCGGCCGATCGGCCCGACCGGCACCGCGTTGAAGGCGATCGAATAGCGCTTGCCCGCGTCGCGCGACGGCGAAACGTTGTGATAGAGGCCCGACGGGAACAAGACGATACCGCCGGGCTCGGGCTTGATGCAGAACGATTCCCACGAGCGGTAGTTGCCGGGCTTCACCTTGGGCATGAAGCCGAAAAGGTCGTGGAACTCCGAGTTCGTGATGTTCAGGCTCGAGCCGCCGGTCAGGTAGAAAGAGCCGCTGATGTAGCTGTTGTTGTGCCTGTGATTGCGGATCGACTGACCGTAAGCGAGCACGTTGCCCCACGAGTTGCTGATCGCGATGTCCTCGACCACGTGCGAGTAGCTCGCGCTGAACTCCTTGCAGAGCCCGATGATCTCGCGCTTGACGTCGGTGAAAAGCTCATGGTCGAGCAGGTTCTGGTCGACGGTATAGGCGCCGTCCGAGCCGAGGTCGACCTTCTCCGCCGCCTCGACGAGGTCGATCGCGCGGCGGATCAGCTCCGGCGTGAGCGTCTGCAGCGTGGCGGCCCCGATCGTCCTCGGGAACAGATCGATCAGATTCATCGAACGCCGCTCTCTCGACTGCCCTCAAGCTTTCGCGCGTAAGCATAGCACCGGGGCGCGCGCGTTCGGCGGAGTGCCGGACGTGCATTCCGTGCGTTCGGTGCCCGGTACCGGCTCGATTGCATTTCGTGCATTCGGTGCGACACGACTCCGTAACTGCGCCGCTTGATGCCGGTACCGGCGCGCGCGACGATGACCCCATGGTGCTCATCTCGCGGAGGTGACCATGAAGCGGGCGATATCGCTTGCCGGCGGAGTCACGCTCGCGCTCGCGGCCGGCGGGCTGCTCGCGCAGGAAGGGCGCGCGGTGATCCATTTCGCGGACATCGGCAACATCCGCGACTGGCAAGCCGACGGCGCCGAGGCGCTCTACGTCCAAAGCGCGAATCGTGACTGGTACCGCGCGACGTTCTGGTCCCCGTGCCCCGCCCTTCGGTTCGCGACGGCGATCGCGTTCGTGACGGAGCCGAACGGCAGCTTGGACCGCTACGGCTCGATCCTCGTCGATGGCGAGCAGTGCTGGTTCCGCACGTTCGAGCGGGCGTCGCCGCCGGAAGGCGAAGCGCCGCAGGACGACGAGGAGTAAGCGTTCGGGGCGGTGCTCGCAGCGCTCGGCACGCTTGACCGGGGGCCCCGGCCGCCGTGGTCGGTGAAAGACGTGTCGGAGACGCGCCCAATCGGGATCGGCGCGGGCGTGAGGCCGTCGACGAGGTTCGTACGGCGCCGTAATGTTTTTATCACAATAATTTAGAGAATATTTTTCATATTTCTTCTCGAATTTTTTCCAAGGAAGCGACCCGCCCGCCTAACGGGCACGGCATCGCCCGCCATCCGCGTCGGGCCGCTTTCGAGCCGACGCGCGAGATGGCAGGCTGGTGTCCTCGTCTCGGTGACACCATCCATACGGCTCGCCGGCAGGCAGAGGCGCAAGGGCTGCGGGAGAACGACGTGGGGAATGGACGAACGCAGCGAACCGCGATCGTGGGTGTCGCCGAGCACGGTAACTCGGCCGTGCTCGTCACGGTCGCGACCGGTGGCGAGCTTCTCGATCGACGTCGCGTCGACCTCACCGATCCCGGTCTTCCGACGCACCCGCACCACCACCAAGGGTCTTGGGCGGTGGGCCGCTACCTGAACAGCCCATGGGCGCGGCCGATCTCGCTCGCCGACGCCGTGGCGCTGGTCGAGCGCGTGCGCGCGTCGGCCGCGCGCGGCGCTCGCGAGAGCCTCGATACGCTCGCCGCGGCGGTGCCCGTGCCGATCGCCGGAATCGCGATCCGCGTGTGCCCGAAGCTTCCGCCGACGATCGAGGAGCGGATCGCCGACAACCGCGCGCAGACAGTCGCAGACACCGTCATGTATCGCGAGGCCCTCGCGGAGGCCGCCGAGACGCGCGGCTGGGCCGTGCACTGGTACGACCGCGAGCGCGTGTTCCGCGATGCGGCGGCGGCGCTCGGCGGCGACGACGTCGATGCGTTCCTGCGTGCGATGGGTCGATCGATCGGGCCGCCTTGGCAGGCCAAGCACAAGCTCGCCGCAGCCGCGGCGATCGCGGCCGCAGGGCGCCGCGTGCCGCCGCTAGAGTGAGACTCCACGCGCTCCCTTGCCGCGCGGCGCGCCGCTGGCGCTGGACCGCACGCACCGCGCCGCTGGCGCTAGACCGCAGGCACTGCATTGCCGCCGCGCCGGGCGAAATCGATTCGCCCGACGCGTGCCGTCGCTCGGTCAAGCCCCCGCCGCCGGGCTCTGCTCGGGAAAAAGCGGCCGCGCCGCGGCGGTGCCGATGAGCCGCGCCCGCTCGCGCAGGCTTTGTTGCCGATACAGCTCGAAGTAGTGGCCGCGGCGGGCCATGAGCTCGGCGTGCGTGCCGCTCTCGGTGATGCGCCCATCCTCGACGACGACGATCCGCGTCGCGTTGCGAATCGTCGAAAGCCGGTGCGCGATCACGAACGCGATGCGCCCCGCGAGCACGCGCGCGAGCCCCTGCTGGATGCGCCGCTCGGTCTCGGTATCGACGGACGAGGTCGCCTCGTCCATGACGAGGATCTGCGGATCGGCCAGGATCGCGCGCGCGAACGAGATGAGCTGCTTCTGTCCGGCGGAGAGACGGCTCCCGCCCTCGCCCGCTTCGGCGCCGTAGCCTTGCTCCAATTCGACGATGAGATCGTGCGCGCCGGCGAGCTTCGCGGCCGCGATGACTTCTTCGTCCGTGGCGTCGAGCCGGCCGTAGCGAATGTTCTCGAGAATCGATCCGCTGAACACGTGAGCATTCTGCAGAACCATGCCGATGTTCGACTGAAGCCACGCGAGGCTGAGCCGCCGGTAATCGATGCCGTCGATCAGCACCTCGCCCGATGTCGGCTCGTAGAAGCGGCAGATTAGATTCACGAGCGTGCTCTTGCCGCCGCCGGTCGGGCCGACGATCGCGATCGTCTCGCCGCGCGCGGCGCTGAGCGTGACGCCCCGGAGCACGAGGCGCCGCCGGTCGTAAGCGAACGTGACGTCACGCAGCTCGATGCGCTCGATGCGGGCGCGACCGGTGTCCGCGGCGCTGCTCGCGCGTCCAGTCGCGCGTCTCCCGATCGCCTCGAGAACGTCGTCCGAGTCCTTGATCGTCGGCACCGCGTCGATCAGGCCCAAGATCCGTTCGGCCGACGCCTGCGCCATCTGAATCTCGGCGAACCATTTGCCGAGCTGCTCCACGGGATCGAAGAACGTGCGCGCATATGCCATGAACGCGACCAGTGTGCCCGCGCTCATCGCGCCGGCGACCAGATCGATGCCCCCGACCGCGAGCGTCAAGCCGGTCGCGAGGCTCGCGAGCGTGAGCACGATCGGCACGTAGACGGCCGCTTGCGTGAGGTTCAGCACCGAGCTGTCGTACATGCGGCCCGTGAGCTCGCGGAACTCGGCGATGTTCTGCTCCTCGCGCACGAACGCCTTGCTCGTGAGCACGCCCATGATGCCCTCGTTGTAGGCCGCCGTGATGCGCGAGTTCGTGCGCCGCACGTCGCGCGCGCTCTTCAGGATCCGCTTCTGAAACTTGCCGCTGACCCACGCGAGCACGGGCATGATCGCGAGCACGATGAGCGCGAGCTTGACGTTCATCACGAGCATCGCGACGGCGATACCGAGCATCATCGTGACGCCCCAGACGGTGTCGAGGAATGCCCAGGTCAAGATGTTCGCGAGGCGATCGCAGTCGGAGGTCATGCGCGCCATCAGCCAGCCGACGGGTCGATGATCGAAGAAATCGAACGACAGCCTCTGCACGTTCTCGAACGCGCTTTGCCGGATGTCGTGGCTCACATGGGTGCGGATCTTGCCGCCGGCCCAGATGAACGCCCCGACCGAGCCTGCGAGGATCAGCGTGCAGCCGACGTAGGCGGCCGCGTACGGCAGGAAGCGCGCGTTTCCGCCCTGCGCCGCGACCTCGTCGACGACCGCCTTCGTGATGAGCGGAAACGCGACCTCCATGCACGCCGTGAAGATCGCGAAGAAGCTGAGCCGCCACAGGTCCGCCCGGTATCGCAGCGCGTAGCGAAAGAGCTTGCGCCAAAGGCCGAAGCGAGCGTGCGCCTCGAGCTCGAGCTCGTTGAGCCCGTCGTCGTAGTGATCCTCGTACATGGTTCCAGTCTCAGTTCCGCTCCTCCGCGAAGGCGCCGACGCCGAGCTCGTCGCGAATCTCCGCATCGAGATCGCTTTGAATCTCGCAGAGCCGCTTGTAGGGCCCGGCGACGCGCGACAGCGTTGCGTGGTCGCCGAGCTGCACGCAGCGCCCGCGCTCGAGGACCATGATCCGGTCCGCGTGCATGACGGAGGACAAGCGATGCGCGATCAAGATCGTCGTGTGGCGGCCCTTCCGGCGGCGCAGCGCCCCGAGGATGCGGCTTTCGGTGCCGGTGTCGACGGCGGACAGCGAATCGTCGAGGATCAGCACGGCCGGGTCCTTCAAGAGCGCGCGCGCGAGCGCAAGTCGCTGGCGCTGGCCGCCCGACAGCGTCGCGCCGCGCTCGCCGACGAGCGTTCGATAGCCTTCCGCGAAGGCCACGATCGAATCGTGAATGGAAGCGTCGCGCGCCGCCCGCTCGAGCTGATCGTGCCGGGCGTCCGAGCGGCCGACGCGGAGATTCGCCTCGACGGTCCGCGAGTAAAGAAAGGGATCTTGCGGCACGACGCCGATCTGGCGGCGCAGCCATTGCCGGCTCGCGGTCCGGATGTCGCGCCCGTCGATCGAGATGCGGCCGCGCTGCGGCTCGTAGAGCCGCAGCAGCAGGCGGATCAGGGTCGACTTGCCGGCCCCCGGAGCGCCGACGATCGCGAGCGTCTCGCCGGCCCGTATGTGCACGCTCAGATCCTCGATGACGGGCCGCGAAGCGTCGTAGCCGAAGGTGACGTGCTCGAAGCGGATCTCGCCGTCGGCGCGCTCGCCTTCGCGGGCGGGATCGCGCGTCTCCTCGGGAGCCGTCAGGATCTCGTTGACGCGCTTCAGGGACACGACGGCTTTCCCGGCGTCGGTCAGCACGCGGCCGAGCTGCCGCACCGGCCAGATGATCATCGCCTCGTAGGTCAGGAACGCGAACAGCGTGCCGACGGTGATGCGTCCGTCGGCGATCCAGAAGGCGCCGGCGAACAGCACGAGCCCGACCTGGGTCAGCGCGAAGAGCTCGGCCGCCGCCCAGTAGATGCCCATCAGCTCGATGAGCCGCCGGTTGTGATCGCGGAACGCGGCGTTTTTGCGCGCGAACTTCTCGATCTCGAAGTCCTGGCGCGCGAAGGCGCGCACGACGCGGATGCCCGTGAGGTTCTCCTGCAGGACCGCGGTCATCTCGCCTTCCGCCGCGTCCGTGACCTCGAAGGCGCGCTTCACCTTGTTGAAGAAGACGAACGCGGACACCGTCAGCAGCGGCATCAGCGCAAGCGATACCGCGGCGAGGCCCGGATCGAGCCACAACAGAATCGGCGCCACGCTCAGCACGAGCAGCACTGCCCGGCCGATCTCGACGACGTCGACCGAGAGAAAGACGCGCAGCGTCTCGACGTCCGAGCTGCAGCGCTGCACGAGGTCGCCCGTGTCCGCTTCGTCGTAGAAATCCGCCCGGAGGTGGTGCAGCCGCGCGTACAGCGCTTCGCGCAGCGTCCGGGCGATCGACTCCGATGCGGTCGCCGAGAGCCGCCCGCGCAGGTAGTGAAAGGCACCGCCGGCAGCCGTGAGCAGCAGAATCGCGAGCGCCGAAAGCCAGAGATACGCGGTGAACGGATCTTCGCCGCCGAGCGCGCGCAGCGCCGGAGCCGCCCAAGTCTCCGCCGCGCGGAGATCGCGCTCGACGACGACGTCGATCGCGTATTTCGCCGCGAGCGGGGCGCCGAACATGAAGACGTTCGAAAGCGCCATCGCGACGATCGCGCCCAAGTAGCGCGCGCGCCGGCCGCGCGTCACGGACCAAAGGCTATCGTGTCGTATCGACGTCATCGCTTCCATTCCCGGCTCCGAAGGCAGAGCGGTCCCGGAATCACGATGTCGCCTCGGACGGAAACCGCTCGCGTCGCTCGGCGAGCGGGCGCCCGGCTCAAGACGGAATCAGGACGCGCTCACCGCTGTTCTGGCTTTATGAGGGTGATGCCGTGCATCGCCGACTCCGTGGGAGTACGTGGGAAAGGGGCGGAGATTCTACTCCTTCGCGGAGGAAAGGCAATCGGCCGCGAGCCTCCGCGCGCTTTGCCGCGCTGCGGAAGCTCGAGCGACGCGTGGAACGGCCGGAGGACCGTTCGCCTTCGGAAGCTACTCCAACCGCCTCGGCGCCGGAGCGACGGCGATCCCCCACGGCGTGTCGCCTACCCGAATCGTCGCGACGACGTTCAACGATTCGGTGTCGATGACGGAAACGTCGTTCGAGGGGCCGTTGGCCGTGTAAAGCAGCTTGCCGTCCGAGGTGAGGCCGATGCCCCAGGGACGAGCCCCCACTTGCACTTGAGTCACGACTTCGGACGTCTCGAGGTCGACGACCGAGACCGTCCCCGCCCTGCCGTTGGCGACGTAGAGACGGCGCTCGTCGGGAGAAAGCGCAAGGCCCATCGGCAGCGAGCCCGGCGGGAGCGCGATCGTCTCGAGCACCCGGCTCGTCGCGACATCCACGACGGCCACGCTGCTGCCGTGCTCCGACGAGACGTACGCCCGGGTGCCGTCGGCGGTGAAGATCGAGTCTCGCGGGCGCCAGCCCACCGGAATGGAGGCTCGCACCTCTCCGGTGGCCGTGTCGACGACCGTCACCGCGTGGTCGCTTTCGCTCGTCACGTAGACGGCGTTGCCGTCGGGGCTCAAGCGAACGCCTTCCGGCTCGGCGCCCACTTCGACCGTGCGCACGACGTTGCCGGTTTCGAGATCCACGACCGACAACCGCCCCGCGTCCTCGTTGGACACGTAGAGCCGGCTCTCGGCGGCGTCGACGTCGAATTCCTCGGGATCGGAGCCGCCCGGCAGCACGCGGATCAGCTCCTGGGTGCGCGCATCGACGACGCCGATGCCGTCCTTGGTCTTGTCCGCCTCGAGCTGCTCGCATTGCTCCTCGGGCATCGTCGGCGGACACTTCGGCGAGCCCGACAGGGCGACGTAGACGCGGTCGCCGGCAGCATTGACCTCCACGCCCCGCGGCCGCGTCCCTACCTCCACTTCGCCGACGACCCTTTGCGACGCGGTCGAGATGATGCTAATCGTGCCCGCGTCCTCGTTCGTGACGTAGACCAGCTCGTCCGGCATCCCCTCGACCCGCGGGATGTGATATTCGGCAAGAAGCGCCTCCGTCTCGTCCGCCGTGCGCGCCATCACGCTCTCGAGCAGAGCGCGAGAGTCACGCTCGCCGAAGCGCACTCCGGCCGAGATCGGAAAATCGAACTGCACACCGGGCTCCGAGTGCAGCGGAACAACGGTCACGGCGCGGGGCGCGGCGCGCGCGGCGAAATAGCCTGCAACCGGCCCCCACAGAATCGCGGCATCGAGGTTGCCCGAGAGCAGCTCGTTCTCGATGATCAGCCCCGGATACACGTCCGGGTCGCCTTGGAGCGAGGGATACGCGACCATCTGCCGGTACATGCCGTGCAAGGCAAGCCACTTGGCCGCGGGCCCGGGCGTGAACACGCCGATTCGCAACGCATCCCGCGTCGCCGGCGGGAGATTCAAGAGCTCTTCGCCGCTAGTGACGTCGAGCCCCTGATCGGCCACATAGACGAGCGCATAGGTGGAGCGATAGTACGGCCGCGTCGTCATCGCCAGGTCGTACCCCTGCGGCACGCCGATGATCACGTCGCACGCGTACTCGCCGGTGATCGGGTCCTGCGCCGTCAGCGTGTGACGCTCGAAGCCTCGTCGATGAGGAAACCAAGTATATTCGACCTCGAGCCCGAGCTCGCGCGCCCAGATCTCCGCCAGCCGGTTCTCGAAGCCTTCTCGAGCTCGGTTCGAGAACGGAAGGTTGTTCGGGTCGGCGCAGACCGCGAGCTTGTCCCAAACGGGCTGGGCATTGACGGGACTCGCCGCGACGAACGCCACCGCGATCACCGCCGCGGCGCAAAGCCCTTTCACTGAGAGCCGCGCATTCGCTTGGGGCGGCCCGGCGGCAACGCGCCGTCCGCTCGTGCACGTAAGTATGACCATAGCTCTTCGTAATATTTGTTGACGTTCGGGTTCGCGCCCCACGCCGGCATGACGCCTACTTGACCCGTGAAGCCTTGATCCAGCGCTTTCAGAAACTCGGCCTTGTCGATCACTCGCATCCGTTCCAGCAGATTCGGCGCGAACGAGCTGCCGACCGCGTCCTGTGCATGGCAGGTGTGACAGACGGAGTGAAAAGTCCGCCACCCGACGTAGGTGTTGCGATCGACGAAGCAAACGTTGCCGCCTTCCTCCGGATCCGGGCCGCACTCGACGGTGTAGGGCCGGTCGGCCTCGGGCTCGGCAGCCTGCGCGCCGGCGGGGGGAGACTGCTGTTCGGGAGGGGATTCCCGCGCGTCCGGAGGCGCTTCCGCGCCGGGATCGGGCTGTGCGCCGGGAGCAGGCGCCGGTTGGCCGGGAGCAGGCTCTGGCACGCCGGGAGCGGTTTCCTGCGCAAGGCCGCCGCTCGTCGCCGCGAGCATTGCCGCGGCGACGAGCCGCGCGGTCGGGCCTCCGCGGAGGCGCGCAGTCGAGCCTCCGTGAACGCGCACGGCTACCGATCCCCCTGCTCGTCCGGGAGCGCGAAGACGGTGAGCACGCCGCCGAGCTGCGTATAACGGGAGAGGCCTTTATAGGCACCCACGGCGCCCAAGCCTTCCGTGGCGCCTTCGAGCCCGGCGGCCATGCCGATCCCCGCCCAGCCGCCGATACCCGACAGCACGCCGATGTACTGCTTGCCGTCGTGCACCCACGTGTTGACGTTGCCGATGATTCCGGACGGCGTCTTGAAGCGATAGAGCTCCTCACCCGTCATCGCATCCACCGCTTTCAGATACCCTTCCAGCGTGCCGTAGAACACCACGTCGCCGGCCGTGGCCAGAGCCCCGCTCCACACCGAGAACGGCTCCGGAATGGACCAAACGATCTCGCCCTCGGTCGCGTCCCAGGCGATGAAATTGCCGAGGTTCGTGCTGCCGTCGCCGGTCACGTTCCCCGCCGGGTACATCGTCAGCACGGCGCCCACGTACGGCTGGCCGGCCACGTACTCGACCTCGTAGGGCTCGTAGTCCATGCACACGTGGTTGGTCGGCACGTAGAACAGATTGGTGCGCGGCGAGAACGCCGCCGGTTGCTGGTCCTTCGTGCCGAGCGCCGCCGGGCAGATGTTCTCAGTGTTGAAGTCCTCCCCGCCTTGATGGGTGCTGTACTCCGGCACCACCTGCGGGCGGCCCGACTCCATATCCACGTGCGTCGCCCAGTTCACCACCGGGTCGTATTTCTCTGCGACCAGCAGCTCACCGGTCTCGCGGTCGAGCGTGTAAGCGAACCCGTTGCGATCGAAGTGCACGAGCACCCTGCGCATCTCGCCGTCCATCTCGAGGTCTGCCAGGATGTTCTCGTTGACGCCGTCGTAGTCCCACTCGTCATGCGGCGTCATCTGGTAGACCCAGCGGGCCATCCCCGTATCCGGGTCGCGCGCAAAAATCGTCATGCTCCAACGGTTATCGCCGGGGCGCGCCACCGGATTCCACGTGCCCGGGTTGCCCGAGCCGTAGTAGAGCAGATCGAGCTCCGGGTCATAGGTGAACCAGCCCCACGTCGTGCCGCCGCCGAGCTGCCACTGATCACCTTCCCAGGTGCTCAGGCTCGAGTTCTCCCCGATCGGCTCGCCGAGATGGGTCGTGCGCTCCGGGTCGACCAGCAGCTCTTCGTCGGGGCCGACGCTATAGGCCTTCCAGACTTCCTCCCCGGTCTCGATGTCGTAGGCGACGACGAAGCCGCGCACCCCGTACTCGCCGCCGCTGATCCCCGTGATCACCTTGTCCTTCACGACCAGCGGCGCGTTCGTATTCGTCTCACCTCGCGCCGGATCGCCGTTGCGCGCGCGCCAGATCACTTCGCCGCTCTCGGCATCGAGCGCGACCAGCCACGTGTCGGCCTGCTGCAGGAAAATCTTGCCTTCGGCGTACGCGAGACCGCGATTCACCGTGTCGCAGCACATCACCGGGATCGTGTCTTCGCTTTGCGTCGGCGAATAGGCCCAATTGATCGAGTGATCCGCCAAGTTGATCGAATACACCTTGTTCGGAAAAGGCGTGTGTATATAGAGCGTGTCGCCGACGACCAGCGGGCCGCCTTCGTGGCCCCGCAGCACCCCGGTCGAGAACGTCCACGCCACCTGAAGATCCCCGACGTTCTCGCGATTGATCTGATCGAGAGTGCTGTATCGCGTACCGGCGTAATCGCCGCCCCAAATCGCCCAGTTGTTGTCATCCTCGATCAGATCCTGGACGTCATCGTTGGCCGCCGCGCACCACGGAAACACCACTGCCAGCGACAACAAAAAGCGCTTAGTGGTCATGCCCCTCTCCTCAACCTGATATTTGTCGATCGTCTGCTTCTGCTTCTCGGATCCTTACGTCTTCATCGGGAGGTTCAACGACAAATCAAAGCTCTCACCCGAAGCCGGCACGTTCGTTCGCTCGTGCCGGCAAGGAAGCGGGACATCGACACGCGGCCTACGGGCCCTGTGTCGACGGCGCCGACTCCCCCTCGCCCACGAAGCAAGCGGCTTCGCCCTGCTCCGTGGCCGCTTCGAGCTTTTCCGTCAGCACCTGCGCTTGCTCGGGGTCACGGAATACGCCGCCCCGCTCGCCCGCGGTCGAACGAAGTTGCGCGAACACCTGCGCCTCGGCGAACTCCTCGTAGCTCATCGCGGCGGCGATCCGATCGATCAGGCAGACGCAGGGATAAAGCGTGTCGTAGCTCTGCCCGCCCTGCTCGTTCATGCAGCCGAGCACGAACTCCACTCGGGCCTGGGTGGGAAAGTCATTGGCCAAAGCAAGACTCGGCAGCATCGCAAACAGCGCCCCGCAGAGTGCTTTTGACATAATCATTTTATCAGCTTCCCGGGGCGTAACAGAAGCACAAGCGGCAGGCCGCCCCCCGCGGCGCGCCCCTTTTCGCCGCGGTCCCGCCGGGCGTATCGTCAAAACGACAAAAACGCCCCGATATTGAAATTCGTGCTCTCGTTTTCGACTCCGTTATGCGCCTCGGACTGCACGCGCGTCAGCTCGGCGAGCAGCGTGAGGTTGGCCGTCAGCGAGTGATAGGCTCCGAGGGTGAATTTCTCGTTCCGCTTGACGAGGGCCGACGGCAGCTCGCCCGCGGCGAGATCGAGGTCGCTCCGCCCGTAATTCACGCCGAGCTTGGTGTCGCCCAGCGTGTACGTGAGCTGCGCGAGGAATCCGTCGGAGTCGCGCTCGCCTCCCGCCCCCGTATCCCCGAGCAGAAACAGCGCGGTCGTCCCTATTCCTTCGCCGGTGTAGTACCACAAGAGAAACTCGGCGTCGCCGAAGGTCACCTTTCCGCCCACGTCGAAGCCCAGGCTGTCGAAATCGGCAACATCCGTCGCCCCTTCGTGCTCCTGCCTGATGAACGTCGCGGAGAAATAGAAGGGTTCCCGCGTATAGGAAACCTTTCCTTGGAAACCGGGACTGCCTTCAGGCGTCGGAGCCCCCTCGACGATCGGCTCGAGAGGATCGAATATGCCGATAGTCAGGCTCAGGCCGTTGAAGTCACGGGTCGTGTAGCTGATCTGCCCGATCCAGTCCGCGTAGATGTACCCCAAGCCGATCGAGCCGAGCGCCGTGTTCGCCGGTGCCGCGTTGTTGCCGTTAATGCCGCCGACGCCCGGTATCGTCATGTCGTTGAGAATCGCATCCGCGCCGAAGAGGCCGATATCGCGGCCCAGCTTGAAAGTGCCGATCCTGTCGTTACCGAAGGTCATGAACACTTGCCGGATGTCGAGCGCGGTCGTCCCGAGCGCCGTGTTCAGCAGGTCCGCTCCTTGCTGCAGGTTCGGGCTGCCGTCGTTCGTGCTGATGCCGGGGAAGAGCCCGAAGGTAAAGCTCAGGTCGTAATCGTCCTGCGTCGTCGACGCGCCGATCGCGAGCGCCGCCGGCAACAGGCCGTTGCTGATCGAGGACGTACGCTCCTCGCCGGCGCTGCCCCGGCATGCGAGCCCGCCGTCAACTCCCGGCGTGGTCTCCTCCTCGCAGTCCGCGAGGATGTAATGGACGTTGACGTTACCGCTGACGGTGAGATTCCAATCTCCGGCCGCCACGTCGAACCCGGCGGCCGGCCCGCTGAAACCGATCGCGGTAATCGCCGCGGCAAGTGCACCTTCCGTTGCGCACCGAGACCCTGATCCCTTCTTCCGCTGTACAGGCGCCATTGGCGGCCCCCCTCGTTAAGCGGCGGAACGGCAATCCCCCGGGCACGCGCCCAAGCGGCGCGAAGAACTCGGTACAGCAACGAAAGATGCAAGGCCTATGCCAGTCGGACCGCATCCGCGCAGGGCCGGCGCGGTGCCGTCTACGAGTGTCTCCGGATTCGGAATCACTCGAACATATTGGAAATCGAGAACGAAAAACAAATTTCGCATGACGGGCGGGCCGCGCGAGCCGCGGCACCTGTCCGCGGGGCGGCCCCCGGCGCACTCACCGCGGCGGCGGCTGATAAGTACCCGGCACCGCGCGGAAGCCGATGGCCAGCCGGTTCCAGCCGTTGATCGCAACGATCGCGAGCGTCAGATCCATGAGCTCTCGCTCGGAGAACTGTGCCCGCGCCGCTTCGTACACGTCGTCGGGAGCATGCGTCTCTGCGATCAGCGTCAGCGCCTCGGTCCACGCGAGCGCCGCGCGCTCGCGCTCCGAGTAGAACGGCGTCTCACGCCAGGCATCGAGCGCGTAGAGCCGCTGCTCCGTCTCGCCTTCGGCGCGCGCGTCCTTGGAATGCATGTCGAGGCAGTAGGCGCAGCCGTTGATCTGTGACGCCCGCATCTTGATCAGATGAAGGAGGGAATGCTCCAAGCCGCATTTCCGAAGATAAGCTTCGATATCGGTCATGGTCTTGATCGCGGCGGGCGATGCGCTCTGCAAGTCGAGGCGTGCTTTCATGTCCTGGCTCCATATAAGAAGGTTCACGATTGCGCTGCCGGAGATCCGGCGAGCCTTCAATTCGCAAGACGCGTCTGTTGCCCTTTCCGTGACAGCGCGCCGCGGCGGACGGCCCGGCGCCCGACCGGCGGCGCGTTCGAGCCGGCAGCAGCCTCCGAAACACGAGCCTCGTGCTTCGAACTTCGAGCTCGCCCTCGCCTCTAATTCCCGACGCTTTGTCGCGCGAGCCCACGGGTGTCACAAACGGAGCGGATGATCCGTCTTCGTGGGGGACAAGGAGACGAGAGTGGACGAACGAACCCGGATCTTCGCTGACGAGCGCGCGCGGCTGTTCGGTCTCGCCTATCGTATGCTGAGCAGCAAGGCCGACGCCGAGGACGTCCTGCAGGATGCGTATCTGCGCTGGCGCTCGAGCGACACCGCCGAGGTGAGGTCCCCGCACGCGTGGCTCACCACCGTCGTCACCCGGCTGTCGATCGACCGCTTGCGCCACGCGCGCGTCGAGCGCGAGGCCTACTTCGGCCCGTGGCTTCCGGAGCCGCTTTCCGAAGCCGACGAGCGCTCGCCGGAGGAGGCAGCCGAGCTCGAAAGCGATGTCTCGATTGCGTTCCTCGTGATGCTCGAAGCGTTATCGGAGCAGGAGCGCGCGGCATTCGTGCTGCACGACATCCTCGACGAGGACTACGCCGACATCGCCGAGGTGCTCGGCAAGTCGGAAGCGGCATGCCGGCAAATGGTGCGGCGCGCCCGCGAGCGGATCACCGCGCGGCGCCGGCGCTTCGTCGTCGACGACGAGACGCGCATCCGCATGCTCGAGAGGTTCATCGCCGCCGCGAACAGCGGCAACCGCGAGGCGATCATGAACGTGCTGGCGCCCGATGCGAGGATGATCTCCGACGGCGGAGGCAAGGCCGTGGCCCTGATACGACCGGTGCAAGGCGCCGAGCGCATCTCGTGGCTGTGGTTCGCCGTGGCGCGGCGCCGCGGCGCGCGGAATACCACCCGCCGAATCGTCCGCGTCAACGGAGAGCCCGCCCTCGCGCTGCTGCTGGACGGCCGGTTGCACTCGGTGTCGACGATCGAGACCGACGGCGAGCGCATCCATACCTATTACACGATCGCGAATCCCGACAAGCTGAAGTCTTTCGTCACGCTCTCGGCGCTGTCGTCGCTCGCATGACTTGCGGCGGCGCAGCGAGACCCATCGGACGAGGAGGAGCATCATGTCACCGCTGCCATCGTATCGTTCGGGCGCTCTCGTCGCGGCACTCGCGTCGAGCTTGCTCTTCACCACCGGCGCCGACGCGCAGTCGCCGGGCCGGAGCTCCGAAACCGCGGCGGACCCGGCCGCCCCGTCGACGCAGGCGCCCGAGGCCGCGGTGACGCCGCTGCTCACGAAGCCCTTGGGCGGCATCGACGGTAAGGAGGGCTTGATGTTGACGGTCGAATATGCGCCGGGTGTCTCGTCGCCCCCTCATCGCCACAACGCCAACACTTTCGTCTACGTTCTGGAGGGCTCGGTCGTCATGCAAGTGGCCGGCGGCGAGGAGGTCACGCTCACTGAGGGGCAAACCTTCTACGAGTCGCCGACGGACATTCACACCGTCTCGCGGAATGCGAGCGACACCGCGCCGGCGAAGATATTGGTGTTTCTCGTGAAGGACCGGGGCGCGCCGGTCACGCTGCCCGCGCAGTAGCGCTGCCGCATCGGCCGCCCGGCGCGCCGCGGCCGAACATTGGACAAAGGGTCCCCGCCTTCGCCAAACTCGTTGCCGGCTGCCTCGCCGCGGTCGCTCTCCCGGTGGGCGAAGCAGAACAACAATCGGGGACCATCGATGAGCGATACCGCCATGAGGCAAATGTCGGCGCGCGCCGTGATCCTGGCGATCGTGCTCGCCGTCGTCCTGGCCGCCGCGAACGCGTATCTGGGGCTCTTCGCCGGGCTGACCGTCGCCACCGCGATACCGGCCGCGGTCGTCTCGATGGGCGTGCTCCGGGTGCTCGGCGGCGGCACCATACTCGAGAACAACATCGTGCAGACGGGGGCGTCCGCGGGCTCGTCGATCGCGGCCGGCGTCATCTTCACGATGCCGGCGCTCGTGATCCTCGGGTACTGGGACGACTTCCGCTATTCATGGGTGCTCGCGATCGCAGGGCTCGGCGGTCTGCTCGGAGTCCTGTTCTCCGTGCCGCTCCGGCGCACGATGATCGTCGAGAATCCGTTGCCGTTTCCGGAAGGCAAGGCCGCGGCCGAGGTGCTGAGGGCGGGTGACAATCCCGGGCCGGGGCTGCGCATTCTCGCGCTGGCAGGCGCGATCGGAGCGGTCGTCAAGCTGGGCGCGGCGAGCGGCCTGCGGATGATTCCCGACAGCTGGGCTTTGTCGAGCTACTTTGCCGGTGGCCGCGGCATCGCCTACCTCGGCACGAACCTGTCGCCCGCGCTGCTCGGCGTCGGCTACATCGTCGGCATCAACGTCGGCATCGTCGTGGTGTCGGGCTCGATCCTGTCATGGCACGTCGCGATTCCCCTCTTCAACGCGTTCTTTCTCGACACCGATCCGGCCCTCGCTGCCCAGATCGCCGGGCAAACCGCCACCGACGCGGCGTTCGCGATCTGGAGCGCGAAGATCCGCTATCTCGGCGTCGGCGCAATGCTGATCGGCGGCGTGTGGACGCTGATATCGCTGCGCAAGTCGCTGGTATCCGGCATCAAAAGCGGGCTCGCTGCGGCGCGCAGGGGCGCGGCGCACTCTATCGCGGCGACGGAGCGCGACTTGCCGATGAAGTGGATGCTCGTGGCGCTCGTGCTGTTCGTGCTGCCGCTCGGCGGGCTCTACCAGGCGATCGTCGGACAGTGGACGGTGAGCCTCCCGATGACGGTGATCATGATCCTCGCAGGCTTCCTCTTCGTGTCGGTGTCGGCGTATCTGGCCGGCCTCGTCGGCTCGTCGAACAATCCGGTTTCCGGCATCACGATCGCGACGATACTCTTCGCATCGCTCGTGCTCGTGCTCCTGCTCGGGCGCGACTCGTCGATCGGCGCCGTCGCGGCGATCATGATCGGCGCCGTCGTGTGCTGCGCGGCGGCGGTCGGCGGCGACAACCTCCAGGATCTCAAGGCGGGCTACCTCGTCGGCGCGACGCCGTGGAAGCAACAGCTGATGCTCGGCATCGGTGCGCTCTCCTGCGCGTTCATCATGGCGCCGATGCTGAATCTGCTGGATGCGGCATACGGCATCGGCCCGCCGACGCCGGAGAAGCCGAACTCGCTCGCCGCACCGCAGGCCACGCTGATGGCGTCGGTGGCGAACGGCCTGTTCGGCGGGGAGTTGCCCTGGGTCATGATCGCCATCGGAGTCGGTGTCGGGCTCGCCGTCATCGTGCTCGACGAGGTGCTCAAGGCGCGCGGGGCGAGCTTCCGCGTGCCGGTGCTGGCAGCCGCGATCGGCATCTACCTGCCGCTCGAGCTGATGGTGCCGATCTTCCTCGGCGGGCTGCTGTCCTGGCTCGTCGAGCGCCGGCACGATGTCTCGGGCGACGGCGCGGAGCGCGACCGGATTCATCGGCCGGGCACACTGTTCTCCGCCGGGCTCATCACCGGGGAGGCGCTGATGGGCATCGCGATCGCGGTGCCGATCGTGCTCAGTCAGCGCGGCGACGTCCTCGCCCTACCGGAACCGTGGCGGCTCGGGCAGTGGGTCGGGCTCGCCGTGCTTGCGGCGATCGCGTGGCTGCTCTATCGAACCGGCACGCGTGCCGATGCCGTCAACGACGTGAAGGGCGCGCCGCGCTGAGCCGCGCCCCGAGCGCGTGCCCGTGCCTCGCGTGGATCGCACGGCGTCAGCTCGGGAACGCGGCGTCAGCCGCGCGATCGTACGCGCGCAGATCCTCCTCGCTGAACAGCACGAAGCGGATGTGAGTGACGTTGCGCAGCCGCGGCAGACTCTCGCGCACGGTCTCGAGGGCGATCCGCGTCGCGGGCTCGAGCGGATAGCCGAATGCGCCGGTCGAGATCGCCGGGAACGCGATCGACGCGAGCCCGTGCTGCTCGGCAAGTGCCAAAGCATTGCGATAGCACGACGCGAGCAGCTCGTCGGCCGGCTCGTCACGGCCGTACACGGGGCCGAGGCAATGGATGACGTGGCGGTTCGGCAGCGCGTGTGCGCCGGTGATCACGGCCTCGCCGGGGCGGATCGGCGCGAGCGGCCGGCACTCCTTGTCTAGCCCGGGCCCCGCAGCGCGGTGAATCGCGCCGGCGACGCCGCCGCCGGGGCGCAGCTGCGCATTCGCCGCGTTCACGATCGCCGCCATGTCCGGCTGGGCCGCGATGTTGCCGCGCACCCATTCCACCTTCACGCCTTCGATCGAGCGCTCGCCCATTCTCGATCTCCGTTCGCGGCTCAGACGAAGCCGCGCGCCTCCTTGATCAAATCGTACGCCGCGTTGATCTCGCGCGTCTTCTCCTCCGCCAGTACGCGCATGCTCTCGGGCAGCCCTCTTCCGGCGAGCTTGTCCGGATGGTTCTGGCTCACCAGCCGGCGATAGGCCCGCTTGATCTCGGCGACGCTCGCGCTCGGGGTCAAGCCGAGCGCCGCATAGGCGTCGTCGAGCCGCGCCCGAGGCGGCGGCGCGCCGGGGCCCGCGGACGGTCCGCCGGCGGCGGCCCTGAGCAGCGCCTCGAGCTGCGCGACGTCCCTTTCGGTCATGCCGAGGCCGCGGGCGACGCGCACGAGCATGCGGTGCTCGTCCGGATGCAACGCGCCGTCCGCGGCGACGGCCATCAACTGCACCTGCAGGAACAGTCGGAGCAGGTACGGCCGCCCGCGCGCGGCTGCGCGGACGCCTGCGACCTCGGCGTCGAGGTCGAAGCCCGGAGCCTTGCCCCGGTTGAACGCGGCCTTTGCGGCCTCGCGCTGCTCGGGCGACAGCCGCAGGCGGACGAAAAGGCTCTCCGCCGCCCGGATCTCGTCGCGCGTGACGACCCGGTCCGCCTTGCTGAGGGCGCCCATCACGGCGAACGTGGCGTCGAGAAAGCGGGCCTGGTCGACGGTGAGGCCCTGCTGCAGCGCGTGGCGGGTAACCGAGCTGATCAGCCAGCCGATCACCGCGCCGATCACGAGGCCGCGAAAGCCTCCGACGAGCAGACCGATGACGGCGCAAATCAGGATCGGCGACATGGTGAAATGCAGGCGGGGTAAGCGTCAGGCGAGAAACAAGGCCGTGACATCCTGCCCGGCGCCGCGAGCGGGATCAAGCCGGGGGAGCGAGCTCGACGACGCGGTCGGGCAGGCAGCGGCCGCGAGGGCGGCTGCGCGCCCGCCGCCTCGTCACGCGTTTCGCGACGGGCATGAGCGACGCAGGACGCTTACGTCGGGACGAGCTCCCTGATCGGCCGGATCTCGATGCTCCCGAATCGCGCAGGCGGGATCTCGGCTGCGGATCTGATCGCTTCGTCGAGATCCTCCGCCTGGATCAGATAGAACCCGGCCAGCTGCTCCTTCGTCTCGGCGAACGGACCGTCGGTGATCAATGCCTTGCCGCCGCGGACGCGGACGGTCGTCGCGGTATGGACCGGCTGCAGCGCCTCGCCGGCGATCAGGCGTCCGCTTTGCCGCAAGCCCTCGGCGCAGTCGAGACATTCTCCGACGAGCGAGTGCCATTCGCTCTGCGTCATCGCGTCCGCCTCGGACTCCGCGTAGTAGACGAGGCACAGGTACTTCATGGCTTCCTCCGGAGAGTCATTCGTCGAGCGCCGCGAGCCGCCGCTCGAGGAAGCGCCGCTCGGGCTCGAGGCGCGTGAGCTCAAGGGCACGCCGGTACGCCCGGCGCGCCTCGTCGATTCGCCCGAGCCGGCGGCAGAAATCGGCCCGCGCCGAGTGCGCGAGGTGGTAGTCCTCGAGCGCGCCGCGGGCGAGAAGCTCGTCGACGAGCCGGAGGCCGGCCTCGGGCCCGTCGCGCATCGCAACGGCCACGGCGCGGTTCAGCTCGACGACGGGCGACGGCTCGACGCTCAGCAGCACTTCGTAGAGCCCGACGATCTCCGCCCAGTCGGTCGACGCGGAATCGGGCGCATTCGCATGCACGGCGGCGATCGCCGCCTGGAGCGTGTACGGCCCGAACCGCCGCGACGCGAGCGCGCGTTTCACCAAGGCCAGGCCTTCGTCGATGAGCTGCCGGTCCCACAACGAGCGGTCCTGCTCGTCGAGAAGGATCAGCTCGCCGCTCTCGGTCGTGCGTGCCGTGCGGCGCGATTCCTGGAGCAGCATCAGCGCGAGCAAGCCGACGGCTTCGGGCTCGGGAAGAAGCTCGACCAGCAGGCGGCCGAGCCGAATCGCTTCGGCGGAAAGATCGTGCCGCGTCAGCGACGCGCCGGCGGACGCCGCGTACCCTTCGTTGAATACGAGATAGACGACGCGCAGCACGCTGTCGAGCCGCTCCGGGAGCGACTCGCGCGCCGGCACCTCGTACGGGATGCGCGCCGTACGGATCTTGTTCTTTGCCCGGACGATGCGTTGAGCGAGCGTGGCGGGCGACGTCAGGAACGCGTGTGCGATCTCCTCCGTCGTGAGATCGCAGACCTCGCGCAGCGTCAGCGCGACCTGTGCCTCCGCGGGCAACGCCGGATGGCAGCAGGTAAAGATCAACCGCAGGCGGTCGTCCTCGAGGCCCTCGGTCTCGGGCATCGAGATTTCCTCCGTGCCGCCGTGAAGGCGCTCCGCGATTTCGATCTGGGACGCGTCGAACCGCGCGCGCCGCCGCAGCCCGTCGATCGCCTTGAACCGGCCCGCGGAAACGAGCCATGCGCGGGGATTCTCCGGCACGCCTTCGCGCGGCCACTGCTCGATCGCGGCCCGAAACGCGTCGTGCAAAGCCTCCTCGGCGAGATCGAAATCGCCGAGCACGCGGATCAGCGTCGCGAGCACGCGCCGCGACTCGGACCGGTAGACCTCCTCCACGACCCGACGTGCCGCTTCGCCTTCCCGCATGCTCATGCCCCTGGTCGAACGAGACCCGCGGAAATCGACAACGCTCCGCCGCGCACGGCGCGAACGCCGGCCGTCACGGCTCGATCCGTGCGCGGATCGCATCGCGCTCGCCGTCGGACAGCGCGAACTCGAAGATCTCGAGGTCCTCCCGCATGTGCCGCTCGCTCGTCGTTCCGGTGAGCGGGACCACGCCCTCCTGCGTCAGGAAACGAAACAGAACCTGAGCCGGAGTGCGCCGATGCCGGACCGCGGCGCTCCGGATCTCCGGAGCCGCGAGGAGGTCCGGGTTCGCCGTCAGCGTCCAGAAGCTCTGGTAGACGATGCCGTGCGCGTTGCAGAACCGGCGGATCGCGCCGTCGTAACGCGTGGCGGCGTAGAAGCGGTTCTGCACGATCGCGGGCTTCACTCGCGCCGCGCGATGGAGGCGTGTCAGATACTCGACGGCGTAGCAATTGCTGATGCCGATCTGGCGGGCGCCGCCCGCGTCGACGATCCGCTCCATCGCGTCCCAGACCTCCGCGAGCTCGCGTGGGTCGGCGATGGGCGAGTGAAGGATCAAGCCGTCGACGACGCTCGTGCCGAGGTTGCGCAACGACGACTCGAAGGACTGCCGCACCTGCTCCGCGGCCGGCGCGGCAGGATCGTACGGAATGCGTGCGGGGTCGTGGCCCGGCAGCGGGGTGAACTTCGTCTGCACGTAGAGCTCGTCCCGGGCGAGGCCCGCGGCGAAGGCGGCCGCGAGAGCGCGCCCGACGGCCGCCTCGTCGTAGTGCTTCGGCTGGCCGGCGGTATCGACGCCGCGGAAGCCGAGCGCGAGCGCCTGCTCGACGAGCTGCTGCGTCCGCTCCTTCTTCCAAGCGGTGCCGTAGAGGATTCGCGGGCTGCGCACGCCCGCCGCGGACGTGACGAAACGCGTGTCATCCATCGGCGCGTCCGCCGTCGGCGCCGCGGAGATCGGCCTGGACCTCGGCCAGGATCTCGTACGATCGCAAGCGCGCGGTGTGATCGTAGATCGCGGCCGCAACGATGACCTCGTCCGCGCCGGTCTCGTCGATGAATCGGCGCAACCCGTCGCGCACGGTCGCGCGGGAACCGACGAAGGAGCACGCGAGCATCCGCGAGGCCTGCGCCCTCTCGAGCGGCGTCCAGTAGGCCTCGATGTCGTCGATCGGCGGAGGGAGCTGCCCGCGAGTGCCGCGGAGCAGGTTCGCGAAGCTCTGCTGCGCCGACGTGAAAAGCTTGCGCGCGGCCGCGTCCGTCTCGGCCGCGATCACGTTCGCCCCGACCATCACGTACGGGCGGTCGAGCCGAGCGGAAGGCGTGAAGCGCGCACGATAGAGCGCCAGCGCCTCCATCAGCGCGTCGGGAGCGAAATGCGACGCGAATGCATACGGCAGCCCGAGCGCCGCCGCGAGCTGCGCGCCGAAAAGGCTCGACCCGAGGATCCAGATCGGCACGTCGAGCCCGGCGCCCGGCACGGCCTGCACCGCCTGCCCCGGCTGCGGCTTGTCGAAGAGCCTCATCAGCTCGACGACGTCCTCGGGAAACGTGTCGGCGCTCGACGGGTCGCGGCGCAGCGCCCGCACGGTTCGCTGATCCGTCCCCGGCGCCCGGCCGAGGCCGAGATCGATGCGCCCGGGGTAGAGCGACTCGAGCGTGCCGAACTGCTCGGCGATCACGAGCGGCGCGTGATTCGGCAACATGATCCCGCCGGCGCCGACGCGGATCGACTCGGTGCCGCCCGCGACGTATCCGATCACGACGGCGGTGGCCGCGCTCGCGATGCCGACCATGTTGTGATGCTCCGCGAGCCAGAAGCGGCGATACCCCCACCGCTCGACATGGCGCGCGAGATCGAGCGTGTTGCGCAACGCATCGGCGGGCGTCGCACCCGCCGGCACGAATGCGAGGTCGAGCACCGAGAGGTCCGCCATTCCGTTGCTCGCCCGAAGCTTCACCTTCGCCGCCGTACGGGTCGACTCACCGCGGCCGCGAACGGCCGCGACGGGAGCGCGGCCGGATGCGGCGGAGAGCGCCTACGGCTCCGGACCGGCGGCGGCCGGATCGCGGATGCGCTCGTTGAAGATCTGCTCGTCGATCGGCGCGAAGATGACCTCCAAGAGCTCGCCGTTCGGCGATCCTTTCGGCTGAAGCCGGTATGTCTGCGGATCGCTCGTCCACGGCTCGCTGTACGAGTCCGGATCGTGCACAGTGATGGTCAGCTCGAGGGCGTCCTCGTCCACGCGGCGCCACCGCTCCTCGATCCGAGCATTGTCGCTGAACGGCGTGCCCCACTCGTCGAGCCACGCCCTGCCGTCGAGGCCGACCGTCTGCACGACCAGAGTATCGCCCTCCCACTTCCCGACCGAGTAGCCGTACCAATAAGGCCCCGCGGCCACGTCCTCCGGCACTTCGCGGCCGTCGGTCCAGATGACCCGCCACACCTTCGCCCACTCGAAAAGCTGCACGATCTTCTGCGGCGTCTGAATGAACTCGAACGGGCGGTTGTAGACGAGCGTTCGATAGAGCCCCGGCGGATTCGCACCGCCGATCGGATCGTTGCCGAGTGCCGGCGGACCTTGCCGCGGCCCCTTGCCCGGCTTGTTCGAATCGAAGCGCTCCTGCCCAGCCGGCGAGAACGGCAGCTCATCGGCGCTCCACTGGGTCACGGGGTTGCCGCGGCTGTCCGAGCGGTGGAGCCAGACGCCGCTCAGATCCCCGTCGGCAGAAGCCGGAATCGGGAGGAGCATGGCGAGGCCGGCGGCGGCGACGAGCGGGCTGATGCATCTCGGCATCGGTGATTCCTCCGGAGGCAGGCCTGGGACGTGCTACTCGGCCGCGTCCTCGAGCGTGGGCGCTTTCTCGCCGTTGATCAGGACCTCGCAGCCGAAGAGACACTCCCCGACCGGCGCGCCGGTTCTCGACGGATGCACCTTGAACACGACCTCGTCGCCCGGTTCGAAGGTGTCGCGCCTCCATCCGTTGCGGCGCACCATCAGTCCGGGGCTCGCGAGCTCGATCGCATAGCTCACGACCTTGCCGGACTCGTCGGTGACGTCGAGGAAGAGCGAGCAGTGGGGATTGCGCCAGCGGAACTCGGTCACCACTCCGCTGACCGTGATCCATCGGTCCTGAACATAGGACGCGGCCGTGCCGTGATGCGCGAAAGCCGGCGCCGCAGCGAGGACGGCGAGTGCGAGCCCTCCAGGCAGGGCGCGGCGGATGATGTGCGACATGGGTGCGAAACCGGAAGCAGGAACGACTTCGTCAAGCTAGCCCGCCGCGATTGACGTGTCAATTCCGCCTGCCGTTAAATGCCTGACTTCGATCGGCGTTTTCCGGGGGGCTGCATGATCTTCCACGCGATACGAGCGATCCGACGCCCGTGCCTCGTCCTGCCCGCGTTGCTCGCCGTCATGGCGCCGGCCGGAGCGCAGCAGGCGGATGTAGGGATCGCAGCGGTTCCGCTCGGCGACGGGCCGTACGTCTTCGATACGGCCGAGCAGCATGAGATTCGTGTCGACGTCGTCGTTCGCGGGCTCGCACACCCGTTCGCTCTCGCATTCCTGCCGAACGGCGATGCGCTCGTCTCGGAGCGCGGCCGGGCGCTGCGACTCGTCAAGAATGCGACGGAGGCCCGCGGCGAGGCGGTGCTCGAGCCCGCGCCGATCGCGGGCGCGCCCGAGCCTTCCGACGTGCGCGGCGCCGGCCTGCAAGACGTGGCCGTGCATCCCGACTTCGCAGCCAATCGGCTCGTCTACTTCACGTACAACCGGCCGGGGCCTGCCGGCGCGAGCGGCGGCCCGCCGGCGAGACCGGCGACGGCGATCGTGCTTGCCCGCGCGCGATTCGACGGCGAGCGGCTCGGCGAGGTCGAGGAGATCTTCGTCGGCGGCTACCACGAAGGCGGCGGCGGCTCGCGCATCGCGTTCGGGCCGAACGACACCGTCTTCGTCACGACCGGTGCACCGTTCGACGACGCTGCGCAGCGGCTCGACAACGTGTACGGGAAGGTGCTGAGGCTGCGCTCCGACGGCGGCATTCCGGAGGACAACCCGTTCGTCGGCCGCGACGGCGCGCGGCCCGAAATCTACTCCTACGGTCACCGCGACCAGCTCGGTCTGACCGTGCACGAGTCGGGGGCGGTGTTCGCCGCCGAGCACGGGCCGAACGGCGGCGACGAGGTGAATCGGATCCTGCCCGGAAGAAACTACGGGTGGCCGAGCTACAGCTTCGGCCGCAATTACGACGGCCCGCGAATCTCGGCGCTGCCGGTCGTCGACGGCATCGAGCAGCCGACGCTCCTTTGGATTCCGTCAGTCGCGCCGACGGGCCTCGCGTTCTACACCGGCGACCGCTTTCCCGCGTGGAAAGGCAATCTCTTCGTCGGCAGCGCCCGGCGCGGAGAGATCCCGCGCACCGGCGGCCTCGAGCGCGTCGTGCTCAACGAGCGCTTCGAGGAGCTGCGCCGCGAATCGCTGCTCACGCCGCTTCATCAGCGGATTCGCGACGTGCGCCAGGGACCGGACGGGCTGCTTTACGTGATCACCGACGAGGACGACGGCGCGCTGCTCAGGATCTCGCCGAGCGATTAGGTTAGCGGCCTGGATCCGTAGCCCGCTCAGCCGCCGGCCCTGCGCAGCGTCAGATTGATGCGGCGCGCGCCGGCGAACGGGTGACGCGACTCCTCGAGCGGCGCGACGCCGTGATACCGCAGCCGGGCGGGCCCGCCCCACACGACGACGTCGCCGTGCGCGAGCGGCACGCGCACAGGCCGGTCTTTGCGCTTCGAGCCTCCGAACAGGAAGGTTGCGGGGACGCCGAGCGACACGGACACTATCGGGTGCGCGAAGTCCTGCTCGTCCTTGTCCTGGTGCAGCGAGAGCTTCGTGCCCGGCTCGTAACGGTTGATCAGGCACGCGTCCGGCTCGAAGCCGGCGAACCCGGCGCGGGCTGCAGCGTCCGCGCCGAGGCGCGAGATCACGGGCGGCATCGGCGGCCAGCGTGCGCCCGTTTGCGGATCACGTGCGTCGTATCGGTAGCCGCTGGGATCGGAAACCCAGCCGAGGTCGCCGCAATTGGTCATCGCGACGGACATCCGATACCCCCCGGGCGTCGTCATATGCCGAAACGGCGCGGCCTCCTCGACACGTGCAATCGCCGCGCCGAGCGCGGCCGCGAGCGGCACCGCGAAGCCGCGGAGCACCACGGCGCCGGGAGACAAGGTTTCCACCTCGCCCGCGAGCATCGACGAAACCATGTCGGCGAATTCCGGCGAGTTCATGTTTGGCACCGAATGCATCGGAATACACGTGCGGCACTGAGCGCGGCACCGAATGCACGGAATGCCTGTCCGGCATCGAACGCAACAGTATAGAGGAGAGGGTCATGGCGAAACGGTCGGCAGACGGCCAACGGGCCCGACGTGCGAAGCGGGCGGCCGCATGCGTCGGTGCGCTTGCGCTCGCGGCGAGCGCGGCCGCGCAGCAGGAGCCGCCGGACGACGACCGCGAGCTCGAGCGAATCCAGACGGAGCTCGAGGAGGCGGCCGAGAGCCTCGAGGCCGCCGCACGCGAGCTCGCGCGGATCTCGGCCGAAGCGATGGAGCCGATCGTCGAAGGCATGAGGCGGCAATTGCGCGAGCTCGAGAGGCGGCAGAGCGCCGAACCGTGGGCCTCGCTCGAGCTCGCGCCGCTGAGCCCCGAGCTCGGCCGATACTTCGGCACGGACGAAGGCGTGCTCGTCGTCCGGGCGGACGACGACGTGCTGGGGCTGCGCGATGGCGACGTGATTCTCGACATCGGCGGCCGCACGCCGACCTCCCCGGAGCACGCGAAGAAGATTCTCGCGAGCTACGCGCCCGGCGAGACGCTGCGCCTGACGATCATGCGCGACCGGCAGCGGCAGATGCTCGAGTCGCGCCTCCCGCCGGAGCCGGCAGGGGAAGACGGGCCGGAGGATCGAGAACGGCTCGGCCGCCCGTGACGGGATCGACCGAACGCGCTCGCCGGACCGCTCCGTCGCCTTCGCTCGGGTCTTTCTATATTTCTAGAGAATCGGTGGCGGGGCGGC
>DASVDR010000047.1 GCA_036381015.1 Gammaproteobacteria bacterium | reverse complement strand
AGTCGAGCTCGCGCAACGCCTTTAAAGAGGATGGGACGCCGTACTCTCGGGGAGAATCGCGAGCGGAGTCAACGGTGCAAACGAAGAGCCCCCGGGGGCCGGGGGCTCTTGCGAGAGCGTTCGCGCCTCAGGCGGCTTTGGGCGTCGGCTTGAACTGGATCGCTTTGTACTCGAGGAACTCCTCGAGCCCGTAGCGCCCGAGCTCGCGGCCGATCCCCGACTGCTTGTAGCCGCCGAAGGGCGCCTGGAGGTTAAACGGCGCGCCGTTGATATCGACCTGGCCGGTGCGCATGCGCCGCGCAACGCGCTGAGCGCGCTCCTCGCTCCCCGACCAGACGCCGCCGGCGAGCCCGTAGGGCGTGCCGTTCGCGATGCGGATGGCGTCGTCCTCGTCCTTGTACGGGACGATCGCGAGCACCGGTCCGAAGATCTCCTCCTGCTCGATGGTGCTGCCGGGTTTCACGCGGCCGAACACCGTCGGCCGCACGAAATAGCCCTTGGTCAAACCCTCCGGCGGCTCGACGCCGCCCGTCAGGAGCTCCGCGCCTTCCTCGATGCCCTTGCGAATGTACTTCAGCACGCGCTCGCGCTGCGCCGCCGAGGCGAGGGGACCGAGCATGGTGCCTTCGGTCAAGGGATCGCCGACGCGGAAGTTGCGCGCGACCTCGACCGCGAGCTTCGCCGCCTCTTCGTAGCGCGACTCGGGCACGAGCATGCGCGTGTGCGCAGTGCAGGTCTGCCCGGAATTCAGGTAGCAGTTGTTGACCACGCCCTTGACCGCGGCCGGGAAGTCCGCATCGTCGAGCAGGATCGCCGCCGACTTGCCGCCGAGCTCGAGTGCGATGCGCTTTACGGTCTTCGACGCAAGCTCGGAAACCCGCTTCCCGGCGGCGGTGGAGCCGGTGAACGACACCATGTCGACCTCGGGGTGGCTTACCATCGCTTCGCCCACGACGGGCCCGTAGCCCGTGACGAGGTTGAACACACCCGCCGGCAAGCCGGCCGCCTCGATCACCTCCGCGAGGAGGAAGGCATTGAGCGGCGCGATCTCGGACGGCTTGAGCACCACCGTGCAGCCGGCCGCGAGCGCGGGGGCGACCTTGAGCGAAATCTGGTGCAGCGGGTAGTTCCACGGCGTGATCGCCGCGACCACGCCGATCGGCTCGCGCACCACCAGGGAATTGCCTACGCGCTCCTCGAACTGGAATTCGCCGAGCAGCTTCGCGTAATAGCCGAACACCGCGATCGGCGAGCCGGCCTGGATGCGCTGCGAGAGCTTGAGCGGCATCCCCATTTCCTTCGAGATCGTCTCGGCGATCTCGCCCGACCGCGCTTTCAGGCCTTCGTGAATCTTCTGCAGGTACTCGGCGCGCTGCGCGACCGGCGTGTTCGACCAGGCGTCGAACGCGCGCCGCGCGGCGGCTACCGCCGCCTCGACGTCGGCCGGCGTGCCCTCGGGAATGCGTGCCAGCACTTCCTCGTTGGCCGGGCAATGCACGTCGATCGTGCCGGTGCCGGCGGGTTTCACCCAACGGCCGTCGATGAAGAACGTATCGCGAATGATCATGGGTGCTCGATCCGGAAAGCTTTGGAAGGGAAGGAGGTATTCTATTAACCGGCCGGGGACGATACCATGTCCCGCCCTTGAGCAAAACGCGATTCCGCAGCGCGAACGTTCAGCGCCATGCCTCGTTTCCCGAAGGACCACGCTCCGACCGCGATCCCGCACCGTCTTGGGACCGCGCGCCGGATGCGTGCAGCCGCGACGCGAGCGGGCGGCACGCGGCGCCGGTAGCGGCGAAGATCCGGAGAAAAGCGAAATGACGACGTACGTGGCCCCCGTAAAGGACATGCTCTTCGCGATGAAGAGCCTCGCCGGTCTGGAAGAGCTCGCGAAGTTCCCGGGGTGGAACGAGGTCACACCCGACACGGTGCAGAGCATCCTCGAGGAAGCGAGCCGCTTTGCGTCCGAGGTGCTCGATCCGCTGAACAAGGTCGGGGATCGCACGCCGTCGCGGGTCGAGAACGGTGTGGTCGCCACGCCGCCGGGCTTCAAGGAGGCTTACCGCAAGTACGTCGATGGCGGCTGGCCGACGGTCGCGTGCCCGACGGAGTTCGGCGGCCAGGGAATGCCGCAGCTCGTCTCCATGGCGCTGCAGGAGATGTGGTGCTCGGCGAACATGGCGTTTCAGCTCTGCCCCATGCTCGGGCAGGCGGCGGTCGAGGCGATCGAGCACTATGGTTCGCCGGAACAGAAGAAGACGTTCCTGCCCAAGATGGTGACGGGCGAGTGGACCGGCACCATGAACCTGACCGAGCCGCAGGCCGGCACCGACCTCGGGCTGCTGCGGACGCGGGCAACGCCCAACGCCGACGGCAGCTTCGCCATCAGCGGCACGAAGATCTTCATCTCCTCCGGCGAGCACGAC
>DASVDR010000046.1 GCA_036381015.1 Gammaproteobacteria bacterium | reverse complement strand
TCGGCTATTTCTTGTTCCCGTTCGCCCTCGGCAATCTTGCCGGTGCGCTGGTCCTCGGCAAGCTGTTCGACACGAGAGGGCGGCGCGCGATGATTTCGGGCACCTATCTGCTGTCCGCGGCGCTGCTCGCGCTCAGCGGCTGGTTGTTCTACATCGAGGCATTGAACGCTCTGACGCAGACGCTGCTCTGGTGCGTCGTGTTCTTCTTCGCGTCCGCGGGCGCGTCGAGCGGATATCTCACGGTGAGCGAGATATTTCCGATCGAGTTTCGCGCGCAGGCGATCGCGTTCTTCTTCGCCGTCGCGCAGTTCTTCGGCGGCGTCATCGCGCCGGCGCTCTTCGGCTACTTCGTCGCGGCGTCCAACCGCGGCGAGAATCCGGTGCCGCTCTTCATCGGCTATCTCGTCGGCGCCGGACTGATGGCCGTCGGCGGCCTCGTGGCGCTCGTGTTCGCCGTCGACGCCGAAGGCCGGCCGCTCGAGCAGGTCGCGACGCCGTTGTCGGCCGTGGAAGCGCGCCGTCCGGGCAGATAGAAAAAGGTGTCAGACACCTTTTTCGGAAAAGCGAGCAATTAGCAAAAGGTGTCTGACACCGTTCCGGAAAAAATGGTGTCTGACACCTTTTCGGCTGAAAAAAGGTGTCTGACACCTTTTCGGGGATAGGCCTTGATTTTTGCGGCGCCTTCCGCTCAAAGTTTGCCCGCCGCCAGGATGTCGACGGTGCGAGGATTGCGACACTTCACACGGGCGTTGGTCGTCCGCCATTACTTCTATGCCCTGTCGGCAGCGAGCCTGGTCGGCGTCGCCGCGATTTATCCGCTCTGGCCGGGCGTGCTCGGCGCGCTTTGGCTCGTCGTCCCGCTGATCGCTCTCGGCGCCTACGACATCTTGAACCCGCGCCACACGGTGCTGCGCAATTACCCGCTGATCGGACACTTCCGATATCTCTTCGAGTACATACGCCCGGAGATCCAGCAGTACTTCATCCATACCGACGAGAGCGGCAAGCCGTTCGACCGAGAGACGCGCAGCCTGATCTACCGGCGCGCGAAAGGCGTCGACAGCACGCTGCCGTTCGGCACGCGGCGCGTATTGTCGAGGGAAGGCTACGAAAGCGCGGCCCATTCGCTCGCGCCGTGCCGCGTCGACCCGGAGCACGCGCGTGTGCTGTTCGGCGCGGAGCGCGCGCAGCCCTATTCGGCCTCGCGGCTCAACGTCTCGGCGATGAGCTACGGCGCCCTCAGCCCGCACGCGATCAGCGCGCTCAACCACGCGGCGAAGCTCGGCGGCTTCGCACACAACACCGGAGAAGGCGGCTTGAGCCCGTACCATCGGATGGGCGGCGATCTGATCTGGCAGATCGGCACGGGCTACTTCGGCTGCTGCGACTCCGCCGGGCGCTTCGACCCCGGCAGCTTCCGCGACTGCGCCCGCGGGCCCGAGGTCAAGATGATCGAGGTGAAGCTGTCGCAGGGTGCGAAACCGGGCCACGGCGGCATCCTGCCCGCCGTGAAGGTCACGCCCGAGATCGCCGCCGCCCGGCACGTCGCGCTCGGCGAGGATTGCATCTCGCCGCCCGCGCACACCGCGTTCGACGGGCCGCGGGGATTGCTGGACTTCGTCGTTCGGCTGCGCGAGCTCTCCGGCGACAAGCCGGTCGGCGTGAAGCTCGCGATCGGACGCCGCCGCGAGTTCCTGTCGCTGGTCAAAGCGATGCTCGAGACCGGCGTCACGCCGGACTTCATCACGGTCGACGGCGCCGAGGGCGGCACGGGCGCCGCGCCGCCGGAGCTGTCGAACCATTTCGCGCTCCCGCTGACCGAGGCGCTCGTCTTCGTGCGTAACGCGCTGGTCGGCGCGGGCCTGCGCGAGCGCGTGCGGATCATCGCGAGCGGAAAAGTCGCGAGCGGCTTCGACATGATCGTCAAGCTCGCGCTCGGGGCCGACGCTTGCAACAGCGCGCGTGCGATGATGTTCGCGCTCGGCTGTATTCAATCGCTGCGCTGCAACACGAACCAATGCCCCGTCGGCATCGCAACGCAGAATCCCGCGCGCTACGAGGCGCTCGACGTGACGGACAAGCGGCAGCGCGTGGCCCGCTACCACGCCGCGACGATCGCGAGCTTCCTCGAGCTTCTCGGCACGATGGGCGTGGCTGCGCCGGAGCGGCTGTCTCCGGAGCTGATTTTCCGCCACGACGGCCGGCAGGCGCGAAGCTACGCGGAAACTTTCGAGTTTCTCGAGCCGGGCGCGCTCCTCGGCAGCCGCGTGCCGGCCTCTTTCGCCCGCGACTGGGAGCGTGCGTCTCCGGAGCGGTGGTGAGGACGGCGCTCGGGACCCCGCGACGGCGGCAGGCGCAGCAACAGCGAGGATGTCGAATCGCTTCGGCGCCGGTCGACTATCCAACGAACCACCACCAGGAGAGACGACCATGCCGAGCACGATCCGTCTGCACCGCGTTCTTCGGGCCGCGCCGGAGCGCGTATACCGAGCGTTCCTCGATCCGGACGCGATGGTCAAATGGCTGCCGCCGAACGGCTTCACGGCGAAGGTTCATCACATGGATGCCAAGGTCGGCGGCACGTACAGGATGTCGTTCACGAACTTCACGACGGGCAAGAGCCATGCCTTCGGCGGCCGCTTGCTCGAGCTGACGCCGGGCGAACGCATCCGCTACACGGACCAGTTCGAAGATCCGAATCTGCCCGGGGAGATTCAGGTCACGATCGATCTCAGGAAAGTGTCGGTCGGCACCGAGCTCACGATCGTTCAGGACGGCGTACCCGACGTGATTCCCGCCGAGGCGTGCTACCTGGGATGGCAGGAGTCGCTGACCCTGCTCGCGAAGCTCGTCGAGGCCGAGATTCCGGACTAGTCGCGGCCGATCGCCGCGGCGAGCGGCTACCGCGGCCGGGCGGCTCGCCCGGCCGCGACCCCCGGCGGGTCCCGTCGGCCCGCGCCCGTCCCAGCGCTCGCCCGTGCCCGTGCCGTTGCTTGCCGGCGCCCCGTCCCGGCGCTTGCCCCGCGCCCGTCCCGCCGTCGCCCGCGCCGCGACCCACGGCCGCCTGCGCTGGGGCCGCGCAGTGGAGAAGCGGCGCGCAGAGACGCTACACTCCCCGCGCGACAGTCGAACAGGGGAGACGATGATGACGCGGAGCACCGACCGGGGTTGCGGCGGAACCGCGGGCGGCGTATCGCCGGCGCTCTGCGCGGCGCTCGTGCTCGCGCTGACCGGATGCGATTCGTCCGACCCGCAAGCGGCGGCCGAGCCGGCCGCGGTCACGGCGGCTCCTGTTCCGGAACCCGACGCCGCCTCGGCGTCGACCTCCGCGGAGCTCGGCGCCTGGGGGATCGACCTGTCGAGCCGCGACCTGTCCGTCGATCCCGGCGATAACTTCTTCCGCTACGCGAACGGCAGCTGGCTGGCCGAATTCGAAATCCCCGCCGACAAGAGCCGCTACGGTGTCTTCGATCGATTGAGCGACCGCGTCGACGAGCGCGTGCGGCGCATCATCGAGGATCTCGTGGCGGAGACGCCGCCGGCGGGGTCGTTCGAGCAGAAGATCGCGGACTACTACTCGAGCTACATGAACGTCGACACGCTCAACGCGCTCGGCTTTCGGCCGCTCGAGGGGCAGCTCGCCGCGATCGAGGCGATCTCGAGCCGGGCGGAGCTCGTGCAGGCGTTCGGCCGCGCGCGCCGCGAGGGGACCGGCACGCCGTTCGGCTTCGACGTGGATGCGGACCGTGTGAATCCCGACCGCCATCAGCTGAGCCTGCTCGTCACCGGCATCAGCCTGCCCGACCGCGACTACTACCTCGAGGACGCGCCCCGCTTCGTCGAGGTGCGGGACGAATACGTCCGGCACATCTCCCGGATGCTCGGCTTCGCCGGCTTTGCGGATACGGAGGCGATGGCCCGTTCGGTGCTGGCCGTCGAAACACGCATCGCCGAGATCATGTGGCCGCGGGATCAGCGCCGGAACCGCGATCTGACCCATAACCCGATGTCGTACGACGACTTCAAGGCGGCGTATCCGGGCTTCGACTGGGATGCGTATTTTGCGGCCGCCGGCATCCAGGGGCTCACCGATCTGAACGTCAACTACCCGAGCGCCATGCAGCCGACGATCGACCTCGTGGACGAGGTCTCGATCGACGACTGGAAGGCGTACCTCGCCTACACGCTGATCGCGAACCATGCGGCTCTGCTCTCGGAGGAGATCGACGCCGAGCGCTTCCGCTTCTACGGCACCGTGCTGAACGGGACTCCCGAGCAGCGGGAACGATGGGAGAGGGGAGTGGCGCTGGTGGGTGCGATCAACAGCCTCGGCGAAGCCTTGGGCCGCGTCTACGTCGAGCGCTACTTCCCGGAGTCCTCGAAGCGGCAGATGGAAGAGCTGGTCGAGAATCTGCGGCGTGCTCTCGCGCAGAGCATCGAGGAAAACGACTGGATGGACGAGGCCACGAAGCGCGAGGCCATGATGAAGCTCGAATCCTTCCGGCCGAAGATCGGCTATCCCGACGTCTGGAAGGATCTGTCCTCGATCGAGATAACCGCAGACGACCTGTTCGGCAACGCCCGCAATGTCCACGACTTCTTCTATCAGGACTTGATCGACCGCCTGGGGCGTCCCACCGACCGTGAAGAGTGGGGGATGACGCCGCAGACGGTGAACGCGTACTACAACGCGTCTTTCAACGAGATCGTGTTTCCCGCGGCGATCCTGCAGGCGCCGTTCTTCGATCCCAATGCGGATCTCGCCGTCAACTACGGCGCGATCGGCGGCGTGATCGGCCACGAGATGGGGCACGGATTCGATGACCAGGGCTCGAAGTTCGACTACCGCGGCGTGCAGCGCAACTGGTGGACGGACACGGTGCGCGCGGCGTTCGACGAGATGACCGCGATGCTGGCCGAGCAGTACGCGGGCTACGAGCCCGTGACGGGTCACTTCATCGACGGGCGCTTCACCCTCGGCGAGAACATCGGCGATGTGGGCGGGCTCTCCATCGCCTACCGTGCCTATCATTTCGCCCTCGGCGGCGAGGAGGCGCCGGTCATCGACGGTCTCACCGGAGACCAGCGCTTTTTCCTCGCGTGGGCGCAGGTGTGGCGGAGCAAGATTCGCGAGGACGCGCTGATCTCGCGCCTCACGTCGGATCCGCACTCACCGGCCGAGTTCCGCGTCAACGGCGTGGTGCGCAACCAGGATGCGTGGTACGACGCTTTCGACGTCGAGCCGGGTGACGCGCTTTACCTCCCGCCCGAGCAGCGCGTGCACATTTGGTGACTCGGTGACGTCGCGAGTCGCGGGACGGAGCCTCCCGTCCTCGATTCGCCGCGCCGAAAGGCGCTGCCGCCAGATCATTCCGGGCCCGCGCCGCCGCTCCCGTAAGGGCGCGTGATGATTTCCAAGTAGTGCCCGTCCGGATCGTTCCAGTACACGCCCCGGCCGCCGTCGTTTCGGTTGATCTCGAATGCACGCATATGCGCCGGGTCCGCCCAATACGTGAGTCCCCGCGCCCGGATGCGTGCGAAGATCGAGTCGAATTCGCTTTCGCCGACGAGAAAAGCGTAATGCTCGATCGGAATCTGCTCGTCGGAGCGCTGGTAATCGAGCGTGACGCCGTTGTGAAGCGCGACGGCCCAGAACGGGCCGAAGCGCACCGGAGGATCGAGGCCCAGGATCTCGGCGAGGAACTCGGCCGAAGCGCGCGGGTCGCGCGCGGGAACGATGGTGTGGTTCAGCTCGATCGCCATCGGAAAGCCCTCGACCTGTTGTACCGATATCGAAGCGCCACCGGCCCGTGCCGGTCGGGGTGTCCGCGATCGGCGCGGCCCGCCTTTCGCAAACCTACGGGCGGCCGCTCGGAGCTCCGCTCACCGAAGCTGGCTGTCCTTGCTGCCGCGGCGGTTGTAGCCGCTGAACGGGACGTCCGTCCGATCGCGCGCTTCCTGGCACGGTACGCAAAGGCGCACGCCGGGAACCGCCTTGCGCCGTGCCTCCGGAATCTCGGCCCCGCAGTCCCCGCAGTGCGAAAGACCCGGCCCCTGGGGGAGGCGGCTCCGCGCGCGGCTCACGCCGTCCTCGACGGTCGCATCGATCTGCTCGAGCGCCGCATCCTCGTTCGCCCACCCCTTTGCCATGCCGTCTCCGCTCCCGGGACTCCGTTCACCGATATCGCACCGCGTTGGTCAGCGAAACGCAAGCACGCGCCCGCCTCCGCGGCTCGGTCGGCGCGTGCAAAGCCGATGCCCGCCTTGACGCTTGAGGCCGTATATGGGATAAAACATCCCATATATGGAATGCAAGAAGAACCCGGCCCTAGCGGCCTTTCGTCTGCTCTTCCGGCCCGTGGCCCGCATCCTGCTGCGGGACGGCATCGACTGGAAGGAGCTCGCCGCCGTCGGCAAGTCGACCTATGTCGAGGTTGCGACCGAGAGCTTCGGTATCCGAGGTCGGCCGACGAACGTCTCTCGTGTGGCGATCCTGACCGGGCTCACCCGGCGCGAGGTAAGGCGGCTTCGCGAACGTCCTCCGCAGGACGAATCGGAGACCTTCGGGCGCATGAATCACGCGACGCGGGTGCTGTCCGGCTGGTACCAGAACGAAGAGTTCTCCGACGGCGCGGGCGCACCGCGGCCACTGCCACTCGCCGGCGAGGGCGCGTCGTTCGAACGGCTGTGCGCGCGCTATGCGGCCGACGTCCCCGCCACCACGATGCTGAAGGAGCTGCGCCATGTCGGCGCCGTCGAGGAGCTGCCGGACGGCCGGGTGGTGGCGCGAACCCGTTACTACTTGCCGGTCGCGACGGATCCCGAGCGAGTCTTGCGCTCCGGCAGCGTGCTCGCCGATCTCGCGCGCACCGTCGAGCACAATCTGCATCCGCGCAACGGCGAGCCCGCCCGCTTCGAGCGGCGCGCGACCAACACGCACATGCCGGCGAGCGCCGTTGCCGAGTTTCGCAAGTTCATCGAAGCTGAGGCGCAGGCGTTTCTCGAGCGGGTCGACGCCTGGCTTACGGCGCACGAGCACTCGGCAGACGACGGACCCGGCATTCGGCTAGGCCTCGGCGTCTACTGGATTCAGGACGACACCGATCAGAGGAAAATCCCATGAAACGTATCGGAACGGCCGCCGCGCTTGCGGGCGCATTCCTCGCCGCATGCGGCGGCGGTGGTGACGGCGGAGAGATTGCAGGAATCGACGCGGGCGGCGCGCCTGGAGCGGCGGACGTCGTGTCGCGGGGCACGATCACCGGCTTCGGCAGCATCGTCGTGAACGGCGTGCACTTCGAGACCGACCGCGCGTCGATCCTCGTCGACGGCGTCGCGGGCACGCAAGCCGATCTCGCCGTCGGCGACGTCGTGGTCGTCGAAGGCACGTTGAGCGAGGACGGGACGACCGGCACTGCATCGAGCGTCGTGTTCGACGACGTGGTCGAGGGCCCGATCGGCGAGATCGATCTCGCGGCCGGCACGCTCGTGGTCCTCGGCCGGCTCGTGCGCGTCGATGCCGATACGTCTTTCGACGACCGCATCACGCCCGCGTCCCTCGAGGGCCTCGAGACGGGCGACATCGTCGAGGTCGCGGGCTTCATCCTCGCCGACGATAGCACCAGCGCCACGCGCATCGAGCCGAAGGCGCCCGGCGGCGAGCTCGAAGTCACGGGCACCGTCAGCGCTCTCGACACCGCGGCGCTCACGTTCCGGATCGGCGATCTCGTCGTCGACTACGGCGCGGCGATGCTCCAGGACTTCCCCGCCGGCGGACCGGAGAACGGGCAGCTCGTCGAGGCGAAGGGCACGGCGCTCGGTCCGGACGGCGAGCTGCTCGCGACGCGCGTCGAGCGGAAGGATGACGGCCTGCCCGGCGATGCCGGCGACCGCGTCGAGATCGAGGGCTTCATCACGCGGTTCGTGTCGGCCTCGGACTTCGATGTCGAAGGCGTTCCCGTGACGACGGACGCCGGGACGAGGTTCGAGAACGGCTCGAGCGCGGATCTCGGCTTGAACCGCAAGGTCGAGGTCGAAGGCGAGCTGAACCAGGAAGGCGTCGTCGTCGCCGACGAGGTCGAGCTGAAGCTGTCCAACTTCATCCGGATCACGGCGACGGTGGAGGACGTCGGCACCGACACCCTGACGGTGCTCGGCGTCGACGTCCGGGTCGACGCATTCACGCGAATGGAGGACCAGAGCAACGCCGACGTCGAGCCGTTCACGCTCGCCGACGTGGCGGTCGGCGACTACGTGGAAGTGCGCGGGTTCGAGGACGGCGCAGGCGTCGTTGCGACACTGCTCGAGCGGGAGGATCCCGAGGACGAGGTCGAGCTGCGCGGATTCGTGGATTCCGTGACCCAGCCGAACCTCGTGATCCTCGGCGTCACGATACTGACGAGCGGCGCCACCCGGTTCCGCGACGTGGACGATGCGCCGATCGACGCGGCGGCGTTCTTCGGCGAGGCCGACGGCCGGCTCGTCGAGGTCGACGGCACGCCGAGCAACGGTGCCATCACCGCCGAGGAGGTGGAGCTCGAGAACTGAGGCGTCGTGTCCGCTCTCCGCCCGTCCATCCGGACGGGCGGGGGCGGGCGCTGATCAGCCTGACGGCCGCTGCCACATCGTTGCCGGTCTCGGGCGTCCCCGGTACGTCCCCGCGCGCGATCGAGGGCTCAGCCGTCAACGCAACCCGCTGCTTCCGGGCGGCGCCGCGCCGGCCCCGTCCGAGGAGTCGACCGGCTCGGCTTCCTCGTCCTGCGGCTCCGCGGCATCCTGCGGCTCCGCGACGTCCTGCGGCTCCGCGACGTCCTGCGGCTCCGCGACGTCCTGCGGCTCGGTGCTCCCCGGGGCCTCCTCCGCGTCCTCCGGTTCCGACTCCGAGTCGGGCTCGATTTCGTTCTCCGGTGCTGCCGCGACTTGCGTACGACCGCGGCCGAGCACCTCGTCGATCACCTGCACCCTGAGATTGCCGCTTTCGATGTCCGGTTCGACCACCGTCGCATCGCCGATCGAAAACCGCTCGCCCTCCATGTCCACCGGTACGGTGCCGCCGTCGATCGTTCTGGCCTCGGAAAGATTCTCCGCCATTTGCCGATCCATATCGTCGGCGATGATGTGGGCGCGCAGCAGCCGCACGAGCTCCGCGCGGTTCTCGGGCGCAAGCAATTCTTCGCGCGTCATTCCGGACGTGGACTCGAACGCCTCGTTCGTCGGCGCGAGGAGCGTGTAGGGCACGTCGCCCGTGAGCGCATCCGCCATCCCGGCGGCCTGCACCGCGGCGATGAACGTGCCGAGATCCTCGTGCTCCGCCGCGAGCTCGTCGAGCCGCTCGGGATGCGGCTCTCCGGTCTCCACGGCCGCTGCCTCGGCTTCGGCTTCCGCCTCCGCGGAGGGTTCGGTTTCCGACTCGGCAAAGGGCTCCGTTTCGGTCTCGGGCTCCGCTTCGGCGACCTGTACCGTTTCGCTTTCCTCGGGCGGTGCGCGTCCGGCCGCAGCGCGCAGCTCCCGCAGCTCCGCCGCATCGTTCAACGCATCGGCCGGCCAGAACCGCTGGCCGATCGCGTCCACCTGAGCCATGAGCCCGCCGTCGGTCAAGCGATACGCACGAATGCCGCCGAGAAACTGCTCGACGGCCGCAACGCCCTCGTCCCCGGCGACCGCGTGCGCGGAGAGATTTCCGTCCCACAGCCCCGAGACGAAGTCGCGGTAGGTTTGCTCGTCGGCGATCAGCAGCACCAGCCTGTAGTTCTGAAATCCGACTCCGATGCCGACTCCGGCCGCGCCGACGCGCATGAACGTGACATCCCCGCCCGCGAAAGGCCTGGCCACGCCCGTGCCGCCGGCGCCGGTGAGAATGAGCCCGCCCTGCGTCGTGTCGAAGACCGCGTAGCCGTAAGCCTGCTCCATTTCGCGCGCCGCGGTCGGATTACGCTCGCGCAGCTCCTCGATCGCCTCTTCCGCCATTCGAACGATGTCGTCGAGGCGCTCGGCAGTCCGGCTCTCGTCGTCCGCCTCGCGCGTCGCCGTTGTGTCCTCGTTTTCGCTTTCGCTCTGCTGACCATGAACGACGCCGCAGCCGAGCGCGATCGCGGCGGCGAATGCTGTTGCATAAGCCTTTGATTTTCCGCTCATGCCAAACTCCTCGTGTCATCGACCCTCTCCCGACTGACGCAAAGGTCGTGCCATCGGAAGGTCCCGAAGCGATCGGCGGACTCTGAAAGCCGGCTCCCGGCACGGTGGGCTCCTGCAGCCGGGCGCAGGGCAGGGGCGAATGAGGGCTGAAGAGGCGAAAAAGGGAATGCGCGGCGTGGTTGCGCTCGGCGCTACTCGCTGAAGCCTGCGAGCAAGCCCGCGCGGGCGAGGTCTGACGCGATTCGCTCGGCCATGATGCGGTAGCCGGCGGCGTTCGGATGGATGCGGTCCGAGCGGAGCGCGGCGTCGGAGAGGACGTCGGCGAACACCTCGTCGACCAGCAGCACGTTTTCCTCGTCGGCGAGCGCGGCGTAGATCGGCGAGTCGCCGAGCCGGCCGGTGACGGCGCCGAAGAGCGAGAGCTCCGGCACGCTGATCAGCACCGGTATCGCCCCGGTATCGCGCACGGCGGTGACGATCGCGCGAAGATCTTCCTTGACGCCGCTCGCCGGGCGGCGCTGAAGGAAATCGTTGCCGCCGAGCTCGATGATCGCAACGGCCGGACGCGCCTCCCGGAGCGCGCCCGAGATCCGCTCGGCGGCTTCTTGGGCCGTGTCACCGGGGATTCCCGCGTTCACGATCTGCCACCCGGTGAGGTCGGCGAGGACCGAGGGGTAGCTTTCGCCCCGCCCGGCGCCCGTGCCGTACGTGACGCTGTCGCCGAACGCGAGCACGACCGCACCGGCCGGCAGCGGGTCGTAGCGCGGAGGCTCGCCGCAGGCCGCAAGCAGGACGAGCAGCGCGGCGGCCAGATGCCGTGGAAACCCCATGGCGCCACTCTAGGCCCGCGCACCGAATTCCACCGTGACCGGGCGCAGGAAAAATCGTGTCAGACACGATTTTTCCGAAAAAGGTGTCTGACACTTTTTTCAGTGTCAGACACCCTTTCTTGCGGAGACGCCTTTTTTCAGGCGTTTGCGCCGGCCAGAGCGGGGGCCGGCGTGCGGACCTCGCGGTGCTCCTTGGCGAGCAGCACGTAGAGCGCGGGGACGACGAACAGCGTGAAGATCGTGCCGATCGTCATGCCGCCGACGAGCACGAGCCCGATGGAGTTCCGCGCCGCGGCACCGGGGCCGTCGACCAGCGTGAGCGGGAAATGGCCCGCCACGGTAGCGACCGACGTCATCAGCACCGGGCGCAGACGCGTGATCGCCGCCTCTCTCACGGCTTCGAGCTTGCTCTTTCCGAGCACCTGCATCTTGTTCGCGAACTCGACGATCAGGATGCCGTTCTTCGCGACCAGGCCGACGAGCGTGACGAGCCCGACCTGCGCGTAGATGTTCATCGTCGTCGTCCAGCCGTCCGTGAAGTAGGGCAGACCGATGTCGGGCATCTTCAGGACGGTGAAGATCAGCGCGCCGAACATCGCGAGCGGCACGGACCCGAGCAGGATCACGAGCGGATCCCGGAACGAGTTGAATTGCACCGCGAGCACGAGAAAGATCGCGAGGACCGCGAGCCCGAGCGCCGGTAAGAATTTGCCGCCCTCCGTGCGCAGCTGCCGCGATTCGCCGGTGTAGTCGACCGTGTAGCCCGGCGGCAGAATCTCCTTCGCCGCGGCCTCCAGGACTTTGAGGCCCGCATCGATCTGCGCGGTCATGCCCGAAAGCTTGATCGCATTCAGCTGCTGGAAGCGGTTCAGCGACCGCGGCACGGTCGTATCCCGGAGCGTCGCGATCGTCGCGAGCGGCACGAGCTCGCCTTGCGGTCCGGTCACGAAAATGTTCTGCAGCTGCTCCGGCGTCAGACGCTCCGCGCGCTCGATCTGCGGAATGACCTTGTACGCGCGCCCGTCGATGTTGAAGCGGTTGACGTAGTTCCCGCCGAGCGCGGCCGCGAGATCCGCGCCGATCTGCGCGTTGCTCAGACCGAGCGCCGCCGCTTTGTCATAGTCGATCACGATCTCGGTCTGCGGCTGGTCGTACTTCAAATCGATTTCCGGCGGATAGTAGAAGACGCCGCTCTCCGCGGCTCTCCGCCGAAGCTCGAGCGCGAACTCGAGCATCTCCTCGGGCTCGGCCGTCGACGTGATGACCATCTCGACCGGGTAGTTGCTGCCGCCGGGCAGCGCCGGCGGGCGGCCGGCATACACCTGCAGGCCGGGAATCGCCGCGAGTCGCGCCTGGATCTCCGGCAGGATCTCGGCGACGCTGCGCTCGCGCTCGCTCCATGGCTTCAGCACCATGCCGCCGAAGCCGCCCACGCCTTGCGCGACGCTCATCGGGTCGGTCGGCGACAGCAGCAGCTGGAACGTGAGATCGCGCTCCGGCGCGTCGAGAAACACCTGCTCGACCGCGCGTCCGTAGTGCGCCTTCTGATCGGCGGACGCGTTCGCCTGGTTCTGAATGATGCCGAACACGAAGCCTTGGTCCTCGAGCGGCGCGAGCTCCTTCGGCGAGAGCATGTACATCGGCACCGCGAGCAGGCTCAGCACGGCCCACACGGCGTAAACCGCCGGCCGCGATCGCAGCGTGCGGTCGAGGGCGCCGCCATACGCGTCCCGCAGCCGATCGAAGGTGAAGGCGCCCCAGCCGGCGAAGCTCTGCCGCTCGCGATCGGAGCGCAGGAGCTTCGCCGCCATCATCGGCGACAGCGTGAGCGCGACGATCCCCGAGATCGCGACCGCGCCCGCAAGCGTCAACGCGAACTCCCGGAAGAGCGCGCCCGTGAGGCCGCCTTGCAGCCCGATCGGCGTGTAAACCGCCGCGAGCGTGATCGTCATCGAAACGATCGGGGCGGCCAGCTCGCGCGCGCCGCGCCGCGCCGCCTCCAGCGGAGCGAGTCCCTGCCGGATGTGCCGCTCGACGTTCTCGACCATCACGATCGCGTCGTCGACGACGAGGCCGACCGCGAGCACGATCGCGAGAAGCGTGAGCAGGTTCAGCGTAAAGCCGAAGACCTGCATGAGAAAAACGCCGCCGATCAGCGAGACGGGAATCGCGACCAGCGGCACCAGCACAGACCGCATAGACCCCAGAAACAGGAAGATCACGAGCACGACGATCATGAGCGTGTCGACGAGCGTGCCTTCGACCTCGCTGATCGCGTTCTCGATGTACTCGGATGCGTCGTACGCGATGTCGGCCTCGATGCCGCTCGGCAGGTCGCGGCGAATCTCCGCGAGCTCGGACCGGACCCGATCGATCACCTCGATCGTGTTGGCGGTCGGGAGCGTCAGGATGCCGACGAACACCGCGGACTGGCCGTTCATCGTCACGCGCGTGTCGTAGTCCTCGGCGCCGAGCTCGACCTCCGCGACGTCCCCGAGCCGCACGAGCGCACCGTTCTCCCGCCGGATCACGAGCCGTCGAAACTCCTCGGCCGTGTGCAGATCGGTGTTCGCCGTCAGGTTGACCTGGACCAGTGCGCCCTTCGTGCTGCCGACCGCGGCGAGATAGTTGTTGGCCGCGAGCGCCGCGCGCACGTCCGCCGGGCTCACGTCGAAGGCCGCCATGCGGTCCGGATCGAGCCACACGCGCATCGCATAGGTCCGCGCGCCGAAAATTTGCACGTCCTGAACGCCGGTGAGCGCCGCGAGCCGCGGCTGCACGCTGCGCACGAGATAATCGGTGATCTCGCTCTGCGAGCGCGTGCTCGACGAGAAGCTCAGGTAGGCCGCCGCGAAGTCCGAGTCCGCGCTTTGCACGCTGATCGACGGAATCTCGGCTTCCGCGGGCAGCTCGTTGCGCACTTGGTTCACCTTCGCCGTGATGTCGACGAGGGCCTTGGTCGGGTCGTAGTTGAGCTTCAGCCGTGCGCTCACGAGCGAGAGGCCGAGCAGGCTCTTCGACTCGACGTACTCGATGCCGTCGACCGACGCGATCGCGCGCTCGATCGCGCTCGTGACGAAACCGCGCACGACCTCCGCGCTGGCGCCGACGTACACGGTAGAGATGTTCACGACCGCGTTGTCGCTGCGCGGATATTGGCGCACGCTCAGCGACGACCACGCGTTCAGGCCCGCGATCACGATCACGGCGCTCACGACGATCGCGAGCACCGGCCGGCCGACGAAGGCGTCGGTGAAGCTCTTCATGGGCGCAGCTCCTTCATTCGTTTCATTGCCCGGCTTCGGCCCCGCCTTTGTCAGCCGTTGCCGGGGCTCGGCGAGAGCGCGAACTCGGGCCGAAGCCCGTTATCGACGACGACGGGCATGCCGGCGCTCAGCTTGAAGACGCCGGTCGCGACGATCCGCTCGTGCTCCGCGACGCCGCTCTCGACGACCACGAAATCGCCGCGGCGTGCGCCGAGCTGCACCGGACGCTCGGTCACGACCAGCCCGTCGCCGCCGGCCGACTCGGCCGGCTCGATCACGAACACGGAGTCGCCGTGCGGCGCGTGCACGACCGCGGTCGCCGGAATCACGAGCACGGGATCGGCGCGCTCGAGCAGCACGTCCACTGACACGAACATGCCGGGCCGCAGCCGCCGGTCGCCGTTCGGGAACGTCGCCTGGACGCGGACGTTGCGGGTCGCGCGATCCACCTGCGGCTCGATCGCCGTGATCTCTCCGGTGAACCGTTCGTCGGCATAGGCATCGACCGTCGCGACGACCCGCTGGCCCGCCGCGAGCTCGCCGAGCCGCCGTTGCGGCACGGAAAACTCGACGAACACCGGGTCGAGGGACTGCAACGACACGACCGGCGTTCCTTTCGTCAGGAAATCCCCGATGCTCACGCGGCGGATGCCGAGCTTGCCCGCGAACGGCGCCCGCACGACCTTCTTCGCGATCACCGCGCGGAGGTTGTCCACTTCCGCGTTCGCCTGCTTCCAGGCGGCTTCGGCCGACTCGAGCTCGGAGCGCGAGATCGCGTTCTCCGCGATCAGCCGCTTCGCCCGCTCGAACGTCAGGAGCGCGAGGTGGGCTGCCGCCTCCGCGGCGCGGAGCTGGCTCTGCTCGATCTCGTCGTCGAGCCTCACGAGCGCGTCGCCGGCTTGGACCTCCGATCCCGGCTCGAACAAAATCTCGCGCACGACGCCGTCGGCTTCGGTGCTGACCTCCGTGCCCTGCACCGCGACCACCGACCCCACGGACGACACCTGCCGTTGCCACGGCCGCCGCTCCACGTCGACGCTGTTGACCGGCGTGGGCGGGGCGACTTGCGTGGCGAACGCCTCGCCGATCGCCGCGATCTGAAGCGCCTTGATTCCGGCGATCGCCGCGACGATGACGACCGCGATGCCGGTTCCGGTCAGTGCCGCCGATACCGCTTTTCTTCTTCTCCGGTCCACCTTGTCCTCCTCGGGCGTCTTGCCCGCGACTAGTCGCCTGGCGCGCCGCCCGATCGACAGACCGCGAAAGTCCCTTTTCGCGACCGTCGAAGTCGTGCGGTGCGCCAGGTGCGCGCAGCCTAGTCGCCCGCGCGCGCGGACTCTGTGTGCATTGTTTGTGCGATTTGTCGAAGCCGTTCGCCGCACGCGCCGCGCGGCCGAGCGACGAACGGCCGTTGCCATGCAGCCGGGGCTGCGCAACAATTCGCGCGAACGCGGTCCGTGCCGCACTCGCCGGCCGCGGGCCGCGACGGCGGCAAACTGGAATGGTCTGCCGTCCGGTCACAGTTGCTCACAAAGTCGATACAGATTTGCGCGAAGCGTGTGCTGCGCGTCTGCGATGATTGCGGCGCCGCGGTCGGTTGGGCGTTCGGCGCATTCCTCGTGGCGGTCGCCGGTTTCGGTGCCGCTGCGTATGCCGCGGAGGGCCGGGTCGCGCTGACCGTCAAGCCCGTGCTGTGCATCACGGACCGGCGTGAAGACGGCTGCGCGATCTCTATCCTGGTGTCTTGGCACAGCGACGACGCCGGAGCGTACTGCCTGCACAGCGATGTCGCGGACGGACCTCTTCGCTGCTGGGCGCTCGCGGCGTCGGGAATGTTCGTGGAAGAGCGTGTGCTCACTGAAACCATCAGGTACTGGCTGACCGAAGGCGGATCCGAGGTGCGCCTCGCGGAGGCCACGCTCGAGGTGATGACGACCGATTCGGACGACCGCCGGCGCAACCGGCGGCGCCGCCATGTATGGGACATCCTATGAGCAACGAGCCCGTGGACGTGCTGCTCGTGGAGGACGATGCGCGCCTCGCCGAGCTCACGAGCCGGTACTTGCGTCAGAACGGCCTCGCGGTCACCGTCGAGTCGAACGGCGCGGCGGCCGTGGCGCGGTTTCACGAGGCGCGCCCGCGGCTCGTGCTGCTCGACCTGATGCTGCCCGGCAAGGACGGGCTGACGATCTGCCGGGAGCTGCGTCAGACGTTCAAGGGTCCGATCCTGATGCTGACGGCGAAGGACGCCGACATCGATCAAGTCATCGGCCTCGAGGCGGGCGCCGACGACTACGTCGCGAAGCCGGCCGAGCCGATGGTGCTGCTCGCCCGTATCCGCGCGCTGCTGCGCCGTGCCGACAACGGGCAGGCGGCGGACGGCGTGCCGGGCGACATCGTGCTCGGGAGCCTGCGCGTGAGCGAGGCGTCTCACCGCGTGTGGCTCGAGGGCCGCGAGATCGCTCTGACGACGCAGGAATTCGAGCTGCTTCGCGTGCTCGCACGATCGGCCGGCACGATTCTCAGCCGCGACGAGCTCTTCAAGCAGGTGCGCGGCATCGACTACGACGGCCTCGATCGGTCGATCGACGGCCGCATTTCCAGGCTGCGCAAGAAGCTCGGCGACGACGGGCTCGCGCCGAAGCGCATCCGCACCGTGTGGGGCAAGGGGTATTTGCTGGTGCCTGACGCCTGGTGATCGGCCTATGGGGCTGCTCTCGCCGCGCCGGCACGGCCGGCTGCTGTTCCGCACGTACATCGTGATCGTCGGCGGGCTCGTCGCCACCGCGGCGCTCTTCGACTACGGCTTCGGCCGTTTGCAGGAGGCGCGCGCGCCGACGACGACGGGCTGGGTCGAAGGCAACCTGAAGCTCATCGAGCGCCGGCTCGCCGAGGCTGCGGCCGAGGAGCGGCCCGCCGTGGTCGAGGAGCTCGAGCGCGAGCTCGGCTTCCCCGTCAGACTGCTGCCGCTCGACGCGGTCGTGCACGTCGGTGAGACGCCGGAAGGCACGCAGGAGCTTTTCGACGAGAAGGGACGCTCGACGTTCTTCCGGCCGTCCGCAACGCTCGGTGCGGCCCTCCAGATCGGCCCTCTTCCCGCCGACTCGCCGCAGAGCCGGCTCATGAGCTTGGTTCCGCACCTGTTCTATCTCTCGATATTCGTGCTCGTCGGGATCTGGCTATGGCCGCTGATTCGCGATGTGGATCTTCTCACGACGGCGGCGCGTGACTTCGCCGCGGATTATCGCCAGCCGATGGTCACGCGCGACAAGGCCGGCACGCTCGAGGAGCTCGCCGGAAGCTTCGACGAGATGGCGGCGCGCATCCGTGCATTGATACAAGGACAGAAGGACTTGACGAGCGCGCTGTCGCACGAGATCCGCACACCGCTCGCGCGTATCAAGTTCGCGATGGCGGTGATCGCGCAGAAGGCGCCGATCGCCGCCGAGCTCGAGTCGATCGGCGAGGACGTGCACGAGATCGACCGGCTGATCGGCGCGATGCTCGAGTTCGCGCGCCTCGACCATCCCGACACCGAGGTGAGGTGGCAGCTCACGCCGATCGGCGAGCTCGTGGAGCAGGCCGCGGGCAAATGCCTGCTGCGCGAGGGGCAGCGCGTCGAGCACGACGCGCCGACCGGCGCCGTGTACATGGACCCGAGGATGATGGATCTTGCGCTCTCGAACCTGCTCGTCAACGCTTGCCGTTACGCGGTGCACCGCGTGCGCATCGGTTTCACGAGCGACGCGAAGAACCACGTCCTCGCGGTCGAGGACGACGGCCCGGGCATCCCGGAGGAGCAGCGCGACGCCGTCTTCAAGGCGTTCGCCCGCATCGACGACAGCCGCAGCCGCGGCACCGGCGGCTACGGCTTGGGCCTTGCCATCGTCGCCCGCATCGCGGCGTTGCACGGCGGCACGGCGCGCGCCGAGCGGTCGGAGCTCGGCGGCGCCCGCATCGTCGTGTCCTGGCCGAGGCGCGAAACGGAGGCCGCCTAGCGCAGCGCCTCTCGACCGATCAAGCCGAGGCCGCCGCACGGCCGGGTCTCGACGTGCGCCTTTATCGTCTAGAAGTGATAGCTGAAGCCGGCGAAGGCGCTGCGCACGGAGCGGTCCGCGACGAGCGGGCTGTCCGCCGCCTCGTCGTTCAGGCGCTCGTACTCGGCCGCGGCCTGGAACGTCCAATGTCGGTCGAGCTGGTAGCTCGCGGCGACCCGCGCGTGGGCATTGAGGCCCGCGTCGGGACGGTAGACTTGCAAGCGAGAGTTCGCCTCGTCCACGCGCACGCCCCAGTAGTAGTCGTTCAGATCCTTGCTCTTCCAGCTGAAGCCGAAGGACGGCTCGAAGGACCAGCGCTGCCGGCGGAAGCGGCGGCCGTAGTCGGCATACAGCTCGTAGCCGTGGTGCCGGTCGCTGACGTCGTGGTGGGCGGCGAGCTGCAGGTAGCCCCACTCGCCGTCGGTGAGAAGCTCGAGACCGACCTCGAACGCGTAGTCTCGATCCGGTACCTCTATGGGCTCGAGCGTACTTTCGCCGAAGTTGAATACGGAGACATGCTCCGTGTCGGTCTTGCTGAAGAACAGACGGTCGCTATTGATGCGGCCGATTACGTTCAGCGTGAAGCGCTCGTCATTGCGCAGGGTGAGGCCCACGTCTCCGTTGTCGAAGAACCAGCGCTCGCCGAACCAGGCGATGTCGATGTCCACGAGGATGTCGATGTCGTCCGACTGAATGAGCGGGTTGGTGCGTTCGCCGTAGCCGAGCGCGATGCCGATCTCCCAGGGCGACTCCTTCTCCGAGCCGTCGTCCGCGCAAGCGAGCGGGGGTGCCGCCGAGAGCACGACGGCGGCTGCCGCCGCCGGGAATCCATGGCCGTAACGCATTCTGTCGGGTCACCTCCCTCGGACCGGTTCGGCCGCAGCATTCCCGAAAACCGGCCGCGAATCTGTAGCGAAATTGTCGCGACCCGACGACAGGGCGGCCCCCTGCGGCACGACGGGGATCGGCGACGGCACGAACTGTGCCACGGCCCGCCGTGCCGGGGCTACACTGACGCCGGAGGGCGGGGCCGGGAGACCCCGCTGCCCCGGGCCCGCCACGGAGAAACGAAGATGAAGGGCACACGCTTGCCGGCGCTCGCGGCGCTCGCTTGGGCCGGCGCCGCGCACGGTCATCACGGCATCGCGAACTTCGATCTGAACCGGGACATCGAGCTCGAGGGCGTCGTCACCGGCGTCGAGTTCATCAACCCGCACTCGTGGCTCTATCTCGACGTGACGGGCGACGACGGTCAGGTCGTGCCGTGGCGCTGCGAGATGCGCGGAGCCACGGTGCTGCGCCGCTCGGGCTGGTCGGAAGCGATGTTCCCGGCCGGAATGCCGATCCGCATCCTCGGCTCGCCGGACCGTCGGGACCCGACGACCTGCTATCTCGCGACGGCGTACTTTCCCGACGGCCGGAGCGTCGACCGCTACGGCCAGCTCGAAGAGCCCGAGCGGATCGTCCCGGCCGCCCGGCCCCTTCGTCTGCCGAACGGCGACCCGAACGTCGCCGGGGACTGGGCCGCCGAGCAGCGCGTGATGAGCGACCCGCGCGGACAGGTCGGCACGCTCGTGCCGATCAGCATCGCGGACGAGCTCGAGCCCGGCCAGGTGCCCGGCGGCGGGCCCGGCTTCCCGGGGGCTCGCGGCACCCCGCTGTCGTTCGAGGAAGACCCGGTCGAGACGTATTGGAACGAGCGGCCTAGCGCGATGCCGCTGACCGAGGCCGGCCACGCCGCGATCGACGGCCTCGACCTGTCCTCGACGGACAACCCGCGCCTGCGCTGCGAGCCGACGAACATCCTTTTCGATTGGACGTTCGAAATGGACGTCAACCGCATCATCCAGACCGAGAGCGAGATTCGGATGCTTTACGGCTCGATGGGTATCGAGCGCACGATTCATCTCGACATGGAAGCGCATCCGGAGGACGTGGAGCCGAGCTTGGCCGGGCACTCGATCGGCCGATGGGAGAACGACGTGCTGATCGTCGACACCGTCGGGTTCGAGCCCGGGATCCTCTCGGCGGACGGCCGCGTGCCGCACAGCGCGGCGCTGCACGTCGTCGAGCGCTTCACGCTCGATCCGGAGACGATGGCGTTGCGGCGCGAGTACGTGGCCGAGGACCCGCTTTATTTCGAGGGTCAGTACACGGGCTCCGACACCGTGCTGCTCTCCGACCTGCCGTACCACGGCACGACCGAGTGTGAGGATCGCACCTACAGAAGCACCGCGGCCGAGGGGAAGCCGTGGTGGGACTTCCTGATCTTTTGGGATTGAGCCGGCGCTTTGTCGCGTGTGCCGCGGCGATTTCATTCGCTCCGTGGCCCGCGTCAGAAAACGGTCACAAAAAGATCACAAAATCGCTATAGCGGCTGCGGGCGCCCTCGTGGACACTCTCGGCTTCCTGGTTCCCCACATCGGCCGGAGCAATCATGTCGCAGGGCAACTCGATCGAGCTCGACGCCGAGCCGCGTTCCAGAAGGCACCCTTCGCGCGTGCACGAGCGTGCGGCCCGAGGTGCGGGTCTCACGAAGCCGGTGTTCCGCAGCGATGGGCCCTCGCCGGTGCCGCATGTGCCCGCATCGGCTCACGACTTCGATTTCCTGCACGGCTGCTGGGTCGTCGGCAACCGCCGGCGGACGGAATCCCTCGCGGATGCCGGCCCTTGGGCGGCGTTCGAGACCGTGCACACGTGCCGGCCGCTGCTGAACGGGCTCGGAGTCCTCGCGGAGATCGAGGCCGAGGATGGCGAGCGGCTCGGAATGCTGCACGTGCTCGATCGCGACGCCGATCGTTGGCTCATCCACGTCTTGTCGGCGGACGGGACGATGCAGCCTCCGCTTCGCGGTCGCTTCCATGCAGGCGTCGGCGAGTTCGTCGGCCGCTGGCCCTTCCGCGGCGGATCGGTTCTCGTGCGTCACACGTGGACTCCCGCGGCCGAGAACCCGCAATGGGCTCAGTCCTTCTCGCAAGACGGCGGCAGGACGTGGCAGACGAATTGGACGATGGCCTTCGCGCGGGTGCACTGGCCGGCCTGATGCCGGCGGGGAGCGGCTTCGATGACTTCCGGTCGTCCGTTCTGAGAACGGGATAGGCGCCCTTTCGGCGCGCTGCCAGGCATCATGCCGGCCGAGACCGCCTCCTGGGCCGCGAAACGGCGAGCGAGGTGCTCCGCTCGTTGAGCGCGCTGACCGGCATACCGGCAGGCACGTCGACGCCGCCGAACGCGCGAAACCCGGAGCGATGTGCACAAATTGCAAGGCGCTCGCCTGTCACGCGTCGGCTTTTTCGGTAGCATAACGCGCACAAGTCGACCGGCCCTCCTCGAGTCACGGCACTCGCGATCCACGATCGCTTCGGCCCGTCGGCCGCGTGCCGTGCGCCCACGCGCATCCATCGACCGTGCGCAATCCATCAAAGAGGAGACGAAAAGGATGTCATCTACCAGTCGCGCCCCCTTTCGCGCCGATCACGTCGGAAGCTTGCTGCGTCCCCGAAGCCTGCTCGAGCTGCGCGAGCGCGTCAAAGCCGGAAAAGTCCATCACGACGCTCTGAGAGCGCACGAGGACGAGTGCATCCGCGAGGTCGTGAACATGCAGGAAGCCCTCGGGCTCGAATCGATCACCGACGGCGAATTTCGCCGCGAGACGTTCCATGGCGACTTTCTCTCGAAGCTCGAGAATGTCGAGTTCAAGCAGCTGTTCGAGCCGGGCGGAGACGGCTCCGGTCGGCACGAGGCGCCATTCGTGGCGATCGTCACCGGGACGCTGCGGCGTCCACCCGGCGGCATCGAGATCGAGCACTTCCGCTTTCTGCGCAGCCTGACGAAGCGAACGGCGCAGCAGACGATTCCTTCACCGACGATGACGCACTTCCGCGGCGGCCGGGAAGCAATCGACAAGCGCGCCTACCCGGAGATGGAGGAGTTCTTCGCGGATCTCGCGCGGGTGTATCGCGAGGAGGTCGCCGATCTCGCGCAGGCGGGCTGCCGGTACTTGCAGCTCGACGACACGAACCTCGCTTACCTTTGCGACGAGAAGATGCGCGCGCAAGCGCGTGAGCGCGGCGAGGACGTGGAAGCGCTGCCGGAAGACTATGCGCGGCTGATCAACGAATCGATCCGCGGCCGGCCGAGCGACATGGCCGTGTGCGTCCACCTCTGCCGCGGCAACGCGAAGAGCCGCTGGTTCGCCGAAGGCGGTTACGAACCGGTAGCCGAAATCATCTTCAACGAGATGGACGTCGACGGCTTCTTACTCGAGTACGACGACGAGCGCTCGGGCGACTTCGCGCCGCTTCGGTTCGTCCCGAAGGACAAGAGAGTCGTTCTCGGCCTCGTCTCCACGAAGCGGAGCGAGCTCGAGGACAAGGACGAGATCAAGCGTCGCATCGACGAGGCGTCCAAGTACGTGCCGCTCGAGCAACTGTGCCTGTCCCCGCAGTGCGGCTTTGCGAGCGTCTCGGAAGGCAACCGCATCAGCGAGGACGCTGAGAAGCGCAAGCTCGGGCTCGTCGTCGAGGTCGCGAGCGAAGTCTGGGGCGGGACGAGCTAGCGCCCCGAGGAGTCGAGGAGCTTCGCGACCAGAAAGCCGATGCCGAAAGCCGTGAGCAGCGCCACGAAGGGCCGGTCCTCGATTTCGCGCTCGATCCGTTCCTCGGTTTGCGCGGCGCGTTTCCGCGCCCGCTCGCCGAAGTGCTCCACCTTCGCGAGCGCGGCCTGGCCCTTGTCCGCGCCGAGATCGCGGAGCGAGCGGCTCAGCGTCTTCAGATCCTTGCGGATGTCGTCCACCTCGGTCATGAGCTTGTCCATGTCGCGCGTGATGTCGATGGCCATGGGTGCCTCCTCGGGCTTCTTCTCCCGCCGGGATGCAAGATCGCTGCCAGCGAGCCGCCGTGCCGGTCAGCGCTTCCCGTCCGCGAACGCCGCGAGAAACACGGTGAGCGCCTCGTCGAGCGAGCGGTTCGGCGGGGCGGTGAGGCGCGTCTCGGCCGCTAGCGGCGTGCGCGCCAGCGCCCGATACAGCTGCTCGGCGGCCTCGTGAAAGCCCGAGGGCACTCCGGCGGCGGCGAACGTGGCCGCGATCTCGCGCATCTCCCCGGCGTAGCGCTCGGCGGTCGCGGCGAGGTAGGGGACCCTTCGCGTCATTCGCTCCGCGGCGTCCGGCTGGCTCGCGCCGATCTCGCGGATCAGCTCGGCGCGCACGACGTGCCGCTCCGCGGCGAGCGCGGCCGCCGCGCACAGCGCGTCGATCCCTTTGTTGAGCGCCGCGTAGCACATCTTCATGGCCGAAGCCCGGCCGACGTCGGGCCCCAAGTCGACGAACGCGAGCTCCGGGACGTCGAGCGCGAGGAGCTTCTCACGCTCTGCGCCGGACACGTAGCAACGCGTGGGCCGGCGCGTGTCCGCGCGCGGAGCCGGCCCGACGATGCCGGCGTCGAGGAATGGTGCGCCGAGCTCAGCGAAGAGCGCCGCGATCCGGGCGACCGTCGCAGGCGCGACCGCGTTGCAATCGACGAAAGTCGGCCGCGCGTTCTCCTGGCGCATCGCGTCGGCCGTGCGCCGCGCGAGCTCGAACGCCGACGCCGGCGGCAGGATCGACAGAAACACGTCGGCGGCCGTGACGAGCGCGGACAGCGAGCCGAGGTCCTCGATGCCGGCCTGGGCCGCGAGCGCCCGGCTCTGCGCGCTCCGGCCGGTGAGGTCCGTAACGACGCGGTGGCCGCGGCGCCGGAGAGCGGCGCCGACGGCGCTGCCCATCTCGCCGGTCGCCACGACCGCAATCGTCTCGCTCATCGTCACCGCTCCCGCTTGATCGACGCGTAGGCGCTCAGCAGCAGCCATCTCGGGAACGCCCGGCAATGCCGCGGCGATCCGGCGATGCGCAGCCGGCCGGCTCGGAGCTCGTCGCCGATCGCGCGCACGCCGCGCCACACCTCCGCGAGCACGCGCACGGTCGTCGATACGGTCACGTCGACCTCGAAGCCCGGATCCTTGAGGCACACGTCGACATTGCCGTCCTCGTGAACGAGCCAAAACCGCCGCTCGCTACGCGGCGCGTCGACGAGCTCGATCTCGATCACGGTGCGGCCGGCCGGCATGGCTGCCGTGTTCAGACGCCGATGGATGTTCCAGACGAGCCAGCCGGGGTCGAGATCGTCGGGCCGAATCTCGCGCGCCCATCGCTGACCCCACTCGCCGATCGACGCGACCACCGGCTGCAGGTCGTGCCCGGCGCGCGTCAAACGGTAGTCGAAGCCGCGCCCGGCCGAGGACGCGTGCCGCTCGACGACGCCGGCGCGCTCGAGCGCCCGGAGGCGTTGCTTCAACAGGGTCGCGGACATGCGCGGAACGCCGCGCCGGATTTCGTTGAAACGGTGCGTGCCGGCCAGCAGCTCGCGGACCACGAGCAGCGTCCAACGCTCCGCCAGCACCTCCGAGGCCAGCGCTACCGGACAGAACTGTCCGTACTCTTGTCGCATTGCTGTCCGGATGATGCGGCGGCTCCGGGGCCCCCGGCAAGGTCCAGATTTCGGACTGGATAGGGCCGCGGCCGCGAGGAGAATCGAACCGGAAGCCCATGCCGGAGACGTCGGATGCGCAAGGGGGATGTGATGAGCCGAGAGCAACCCGGCTTTGCGCCGGAAGAAGCCACCGGTCCGACGCTGTCGCGCCGCGCGGCGCTGCTCGCCGCGGCCGCGGTGACGAGCGGGATCGCGCGTGCGCAGCAGCCGGAGACGGATGTCCGAGTCGAGGAACGCGGCGGGGACGCCGCATCCCCGTCGCCGCCCGCGCCCGGCGGCCCGTCGCGCCGCCGCGCGTCGCGGTTCGATGTCGACGCGTTCGTCGACGAGTGCCGGCGCGCGAACGAGGAATCGGATCCGCAGGCCGCGGTCCGCGAGGTGCTGGCCCGTGCGATCGCGGAGCCCACCGCGGTGCTCCGCGGCCTCGGCGAGCCGGAGAAAGGCGGCATCCGCACGCTCTATCGTTCCCCAACGCTCACGGTGCTCGACATCGTCTGGGCGCCGCTGATGCAGCTGATGCCGCACGAGCACAACATGTGGAGCCTGATCGGCATCTATACCGGCCGCGAGGACAACATCTTCTGGCGGCGCGCGCCGGGCACCGTGGAGGCGGTAGCAGCCGAAGCGATAGCACCGGGACGGGCCGTTCCGCTTCCGCGCGACGTGATCCACTCGGTCGCGAATCCGATCGCGAAGCCGACCGGAGCGATCCACATCTACGGCGGCGACTTCTTCGCGGTGCAGAGAAGCGAGTGGGACCCGGAGACGCTGCGCGAGCGCGCCTGGGACATCGACAAAGCGGTCCGGCTCTTCGAGCAATCGAACGCGCGCTTCTTCGCCTGGAACGCGAGCCGCACGTGCGGTTGACCCCGGGGGCCTGGCGCCGGGCGCGTACATTTGCAAAGCTCGTGGCCGCACGAGTATCGTGACGCGCGAGCCCGCCCGCGTCACGGAACGGCGTGCGGCGGGCGGTGCTGGCACGAGGCGCTGGCACGATATGTGCTGCGCCCGGTCCTTTTGTCGTCACACATCCAGATTTGCCGGTCGGCGGTTTCGTCGGACGCGCTTCGAGCGCGCAGGGAAGGGGCGCCGGCGACGCCGAGGCGGGTGAGCTCGCGCCTCCCGCCGTGCGCGTCCCGGCTCGATCGTGAAGCCCGCATCCGAAGAAAAGGTGCTCCTCACGCTCGCCGCGAAGGCGTGCGGCTTTCGCGGGCGCGTCCTCGCCGCGCTCGCGCTCCTGATCGTCGCGAAGATCGCCGCCGTCTCGGTGCCGTTCGTCCTGAAGCGCGTCGTCGACCTGCTGAGCCGTCCCGAGGCGCTCGTCGCGCTTCCGGTGGGTCTGCTCGTCGGGTACGCGCTCGTCCGCTTCTCGACGACGCTGTTCAACGAGCTTCGCGACGTGATCTTCGTGCGCGTCTCGCAAAGCGTCGTCGCGGACTACACGCTGCGCGTCTTCCGCCACCTGCACGCGCTCGGCGCCCGCTTCCACGCGAACCGCGCCACCGGCGCGCTCACCCGGGACGTGGAGCGGGGCACGTCGGCGATCGGCTTTCTGCTCGGCGTCGCGCTCTTCACGATCGTGCCGACGGTCGTCGAGATCGGCATCATCGTCGCCATCCTGACGGCCGGCTACGCGCTCGGTTTCGCGCTGATCATCACGGCAACCTTCATCCTCTACGCGGTCTTCAGCGTCGTGTTCACGCGGCGCCGGGCGATCCGTCAGCGTCGCGTGAACGAGCTCGACTCGAATGCGCATAGCCGCCTCGTCGACAGCGTGCTGAACTACGACACGGTGAAGTTCTACACGAACGAAAAATTCGAGGCCCAGCGCTTCCGGGCGATCATGGACGACTGGATCGAGGCGGGCGTCGGCAACCAGCGTGCGTTGACTCTGCTGCACGTGGGGCAGAGCGGGATCATCGCCCTCGGGATCGCGTCCGTGATGCTGCTCGCCGGCCAGGGCGTCTTCGCGGGCGACATGACGGTCGGCGATCTCGTGCTCGTGAACGCCTACGTGATACAGGTCTGCCTGCCGCTCAACTCCCTGGGCTTCGTTTTTCGCGAGGCGAGCGACGCCATGGTCAAGGCGGAGCGCTTGTTCGAGCTGCTTCGCCAGCGCCCCGAGGTCGAGGAAGACGGCAAGCTTTCCGCGCTCGAGGTCCGCGGCGCGGAGGTGCGCTTCGAGAAGGTGAGCTTCGGTTACGAGCCGAACCGGCAGGTGCTGTGGGACGTCGACCTCCGCATCGCGCCCGGCACCACTGTTGCCGTCGTCGGCGGCAGCGGCTCGGGCAAGTCCACGCTCGCGCGGCTGCTGCTGCGCTTCTACGATCCCTGGCACGGACGTATCTGCATCGACGGGCAGGACATCGGCGAGCTGGCGCCGGAAACCGTGCGAGCGGCCATCGGCATCGTGCCGCAGGACACGAACCTCTTCAACGAAACGATCGCCTACAACATCGCGTACGGCCGCATCGGCGCCACGCCCGAAGAGATCGTTGCGGCCGCGAAGGCGGCCAACGTGCACGACTTCATCAGCGCGCTGCCGGAGCAGTACGACACCGTCGTCGGCGAGCGCGGGCTCAAGCTTTCGGGCGGCGAGAAGCAGCGCATCGCGATCGCCCGCGCAATCCTGAAGAATCCGCCGATTCTGCTGCTCGACGAGGCGACATCCGCGCTCGATATGCGTTCCGAGCGTGCCATCCAGACGGCGCTGGACCGGCTCGCGAAGCGGCGCACGACGCTGGTCATCGCCCATCGGCTGTCGACGGTCGTCGACGCCGACGAGATCCTCGTGCTCGAAGCCGGGCGCATCGTCGAGCGCGGGCGCCACGACGAGCTGCTCGAGCGGAACGGCCTGTACGCGCAGATGTGGTCGTTGCAGGAGCAGGAGCGGGCATTGCGCCGCAGCGAGCGTCGCGCCGGCCTGCGGCCGGTGAATCTCGCGACCGTGATCACCGGCGCGATCCACGGCGTTCGCCCCGACATCGACGCGAAGGGCATCAACCTCTACACGACGCTCGGCCTCGACGTCGGCCTCGTGACCGGGAACCCGATCGCGTTGCAGGACGTCGTGTGGGGCTTGCTCGCGCGCTCGATCCACGTCAGCGAGCCGGGCGCCCGCATGGAGGTCAGCCTCGAGCGCTCCGGGAACGAGGTCTTGCTGAAGGTCAGCGACACGGCGTCCGACCCCGCGCCTCGAACCGTCGTCCAGGAGCCCGCCAGTCCGCGGGAGCGGGGCGAGCTGCTGCGCTTCGATTTGCGCGAGCTCTCGGAGATCGTCGCCGAGCACCAGGGCCGCCTGCTCGTCGAGCATGGGCCGGCGGGGACGACGTACACGGCCGCGCTGCCGGTCCGGGCGGTGGCCGTCGAGCCCTGGGTGCCCGAGCCGTCCGCGTCGGAGCTCGCCGCGGCCGCGGTCTCTCTCACCGGCCGCCGGGTGCTGATCGTCGACGACGACGAGGACGCGCGCGTCACGCTCGGCGAGCTTCTGCAGACGCGCGGCGCGCAGATCGAATCCTTCGATACGGGCGGCGGCGCCCTCGCGTCGCTGCGCGTTCGCCCGCGGCAGGCGTGGCCGGACGTGATGATCTGCGACATCGGGCTGCCGGACTCGGACGGCTACTCGGTGCTGCGGCGCGTGCGCGCGCTCGAGGCCGAGCATCGCTTGCCGCTGGCGGAGCGCATGCCCGCCATCGCGCTCACCGGTTACGCGCGCTCGGAGGACCGGGTGCAAGCGCTCGTCGCAGGCTTTCAGGCGCACGTCGCGAAGCCCGCGCGGCCCGAGGAGCTCGTCGCGACGATCGGCCGGCTGTTCGGCGGCGCCCGGACGGCGGTGCAGCGCACGGGCCGCGCGTGATCGTCTTGCGGCGCCCGGGACGCACGCGACGAGGCCGGGCTCCGGGGACTCTCCCGGCGCCCGTCAGGATCGATCGCGGCTCCGCTGCCGCGCGTCGGCGACGCCTTGGAGGAGCGTCTGCAATGCCTTCGCGTCCACCGGCTTCACGAAATGATGCTCGAACCCGGTGTCGCGCGCGCGGCGCTTGTCGGTTTCCTGCCCAAAGCCCGTGACCGCGGCGAGCACGGGAGCATGATCGAACGACGCGGATTTGATTTGATCGGCGACGTCGTAGCCGTTCATGTGCGGCATCCCGATGTCGAGCAGCACGATGTCCGGCTGGAATCTCTCGACCGCGGCGAGCGCGAGACGCCCGTCGTAGACGGCGTACGCGACCTGCCCCATCGCTTCGAGCAGCAGCCGCAGGCTGTCGGCCGCATCGCGGTTGTCGTCGACGACGAGCACGCGCAGCGTCGGCACGCTGGCCGCCAAGTCCGGCGCCTTCACGTCCGGAACGCCCTTCAGCCGCTGCACGGATAGCGGCAGGCGCACGATGAACTCGCTGCCCCGTCCGGGGCCGCCGCTCCTCGCCTTCACGCTGCCCGCGTGCAGCTCGACGACTCGGCGGACGAGTGCGAGGCCGACGCCGAGCCCGCCTCGCCCTTCGGTGCTGTTCGGATCGATCTGCGCGAACAGATCGAATATCCGCTCGATGTCCTCGGCGGAGATGCCGCGGCCGCTATCGCGCACGCGAACCTCGACATCGGCGGCGTGCGCCTCGGCCGTGAGCCAAATTTGGCCGCCGGCCGGCGTGTATTTCGCTGCGTTGTTCAAAAGGTTCACCATCGCCTGCGTCAAGCGCACCGAGTCGCCTTGCACATGAAGCGAATCCGGCGAGATCTCGACGTGCAGGCGGTGGCCTTGCGAGTCGATCAGCGGGCGGCTCGTCTCGACAGCGCGGGCGAGAACCTCCTTGACATCGAGATTCTCCTTCGCGATCGTGAACTTGCCGCGCGCGATGCGGTTCACGTCGAGGAGCTCGTCGATGATGCGCGTGAGGTGGGCGCTCTGCCGCTCTATGGTCTGCCGCATCGACTCGAGCGTGGGGTCCGGAAGCCCCTTCTTCGCCATCAGCTCCACGGCGTTGCGGATCGGCGCGAGCGGGTTGCGCAGCTCGTGCGCGAGCATCGCGATGAACTCGTGCATCCGCTGGGCCCGATCCGCCAACGCCTCGGCGTGCCGCCTGTGCGTGAGATCCTGCATGACTTGCGCGAAACCGTACGGCCGCCCGTCGGCATCGTGCAGCGCCGTGGTGATGCTGCTCGCCCAGAACAGCGAGCCGTTCTTGCGGGCCCGCCAGCCTTCGTCCGTGACGCGTCCGGTTGCCATCGCGCGGGCTAGGTGCATCCACGGCTTGTGCTCGGCAACCTCCTCGGACGTATAGAAATGCGAGAAGTGCCTGCCGAGGATCTCCTGGGCGGTATAAGCGGTCAGCTTCTCGGCGCCGCCGTTCCAGCTGCTCACGAGCCCCTTCGGGTCGAGCATCACGATCGCGTAGTCGGCGACGCCATCGACGAGCAGCCGAAAGCGTTCCTCGCTTTGCGCGAGCGCCTGCTCCTGGCGCCGGCGCTCGGTCAGATCGCGCGTGATCTTCGAGAACCCGATCAGGGCGCCCGTGCGCTCGTCACGCAGCGCAGTGATCAGCACGTTGGCCCAGAAGCGCGACCCGTCCTTGCGGATGCGCCAGCCTTCGTCCTCGAAACGCCCTTCCATCGTGGCCGCGCGCAGCTCTCGCTCCGGCCAACCGCGCTTGATCGCGTCGGGCGGGTAGAAGCGCGAGAAATGGGCGCCGACGATCTCCTCGGCCTCGTACCCCTGCAGCTCCTTCGCCCCGACGGTCCATGTCGTGACGAATCCCTGAGGGTCGAGCATGAAGATCGCGTAGTCCCTGACGCCCTCGACGAGGGCGCGGAAGCGCTCCTCGCTTTGTCGGAGGGCCTCCTCGCGCCGGCGTCGCTCACTGAGGTCGCGCGTGACCTTCGAGAAGCCGATGAGGTTGCCGTCCGCATCGTGCAGGGCGGTGATCACGACGTTCGCCCAGAACAGCGTGCCGTCCTTGCGGACGCGCCACGACTCGTCCTCGAAGCGGCCGTCGGCGGCCGCCCGCGCCAGCTCGTAATCCGGCCAGCCCCGGTCGATCGCTTCCTGCGGATAGAAGCGTGAAAAATGCGAGCCGATGATGTCCTCGGCGGTGTAGCCCTTGATCCTCCGCGCGCCTTCGTTCCACGTGACCACGCGGCCCGTGGGATCGAGCATGAAGATCCCATAGTCGCGTACGGTCTCGACCAGCTGTCGGAAGACCGGCTCGTCCGGGCCGGAGCGCGGTCCGCGCTCCTTGTTCTCGGAATCGGTCATCGGGCACTCGGCGGGAGGCCCGCTGAGGAAGGGGCCGGGCTCCGTTGGACCGATTGTACCGCCGCGGAAAAAAGAAGCACGCGCGCTGCGACGGGAGCCGCGGCCGGCAACGATCCCGGTGCCCGGCGCGCGCCGTTTTTCTCTATCGAATCAAGAGCGCCGGCGCTCGTGTCGGATCAAGGAGGTCGTTCGGGCGGTTGCGGCCTCAATTCGCCGCCGTGTCCGGCGGCGGCCAGATCATGCGCCCCTGCTCGTCGAGGAGCCCCATCGCCTCGAGCTTACTGACGGTCTCGGGGCCGGCGCGCCCGGCCGGAGACCCGTTCAGGTTCGCCGCGGGCTGGATGTGCAGCGATTCGAACACGCCGTTCGCAATGTCGATCATGTCCGTGAAGCGCAGGTTCGAGCGCAGCGGCCCGTCGTTGACCTGAATTGCACGCGGCCAGATCAGCGGCTGGCCCCGGACGTGCGTCCAAGCGAGAAGCTTCAGCGTGTCGCCGACCTCGAAATCTTCGCGCTTGAAGCCGTACTCCTCCATGATGCGGATCGGATGGCTGACGATGCGCCATTTCTGCCCCGCCGGCAGCTCCCCGCCGGTGGTTTCCATATCGATGCTGATGTGCGGATTCGCCCAGTTGATCCGGACGATGCGGCCTTCGACGTAGATGGTCGGCGACCCGAACGGGCCGAACTCGGCCTGGCTGTCGTGATGAGCTTCAGCCGCGGCCGCGGCGAGCAGCAAGACGCCGAGCACCCGCGGCGCGAGCCGCGCGCCTCTCTTCGCAGTGTGCGTGTTCACGTCGTTCGGCTCCTCGACTTATTCCCAGACCAGGCAACGGGCGTTGCACCGCACCTCCGACCGGCTCCCTTCCTCGACCGCGGCCGTGACCTGCCAATAGCCCGTGAAGTCATCGATGCCGATGCTGCACGAGCTCGAGTCCTCCGGCCCCTGGATGCCCTTGATTTGGACTTTCGTGAGGTAGCAAATCGAGCTCTCCGCCGGCGCGAGCGGCTTGTGCTCGGCGCCCGGCGCGCGCGCGCCGTTCACCCAGCCGTCCTGGATGAGCTCATCCGTGTAGGTCAGCGACGGGCCGTCGAGGCGCTCGGCGATCAGCGGATGGGCCGCGAGGTGCTCGGCGAGGACGTCCTCGTCGATCGGCTCGTCGCGGGTTCGCTCGCCGATCTCGAGCACGAGAAAGCTCACGACGGCGGCCACGACGCCGCTGACCACGACCTGCTTCATCGTCGTTCTCCGTGCGCCGGCGTCAGCGCGAGAAGTGCGCGTCGAGCCTGCCGGCGGCGGCCAGGTCGCGGTAGTAGCTGTCCGGGTCGCACGGGGCCTGCTCGGTGAGGTCGAGCTCGTCGTCGCGCGCGGACGCTCTGCGGCGCACGAGCGGCTCCGTGTAATACGGGTCGTAGATCGTCATCACCCGGTCCATCGTGAGCCGGTCGTCGCTGAACGTGTACCGCTCGACGATCCGCGTTCCGTCGCCGGACATCGGCAGCCCGGAGCCGTCGAGCCACCCCGCGCTCAGGTGCGTGGTCTCGATCACGAGCTCGTCGCCTTCCCAGTGGCCGACCGAGAAGCCCATCGGCGTCGGCGGCGTGTCTTCGGGCGGCGTGCGGCCGTCCATCCAAACGCGGCGCGGCGTGTTGTGCTCGATGTAGACCATCAGGTAGTGCGTGCCGGCGTCGACGATATCCATGTTGTACGGCGCACCGAAGATGCGCGGCAGGCCCGGCGCGACGCAGCGCAGGGACGGGTCGTGCCACGGCTCCGTGGCCTCGAATATGCGACGGCCTTCGGCCGTGAACGGAATCGGTTTCGGCTCGAGATCGTCGACCGTCACGTGCCACTTGTAGCTGTTGCGCCAGCCGCCCGTGATGTCGATCGGATAGTCGTCAGCCGCGGCCGAGTACGTGTAATCCTTGTCGGCGCTCGCGTTCACCGCGTTCCGGTCGGGACGCCGCTCGGCGTTGCTGCGCGGCGGGAAGTGCCGGCCGTCGGCGGTCTCGAGATCCCGGATCAGCAGCTTCTTCGCTCCGCGGCGGCCGAGCTGGCCGCTGACGGTGACGACGTCACCGACGCGGATCGAATCGGCATTCCAGTTGACGCGCCGCAGATTCGTGACGTTGCCGGCCTGAAGCTCCCAGTCCTCGGTGCTGCCGTCCGCGTTCGTGACGTGCAGCCGATAGCGCACGTGAGGGTTCGTGAACCATACCTGCGTGATCTCGCCGCGGAGCTCGCCTTGGCGGTCCGTGTCGAACTCCGCCGCGACGGAGTGATGAGCGACGGCCGATACGGCCGCGAACAGGCACGTGACGGCGGCAATGCCCGCCAGCGCGATCCGAAGCATGAGACGTCCCCCTGGTTGAGCCCATCGATACGCTTGATTCTACCCGCATCGGGAAGGGGAGGGCGCACCGCGCCGCCCCCAGTTAACCATAGTTCAGTCGGCCCGGGCCGTCGAGAGGCGGCCGCGGGCCCGGGAGCGTCCGGGCACCGGCGGCCGTGCCGAGTGCCGATCGGGGTTGTATCCTGTGCAGGCCGAGGCCCGCTTTGCGCGGTGAGTGGATGGCGAACGCTGACCTACCCGGGCTGCTCGCGCGCGCCCGGCGCGCGATGGGGGCCCGCGACTACGCGACGGCCAGGGCCCTCTGGTCGCAAAGTCTCGAGATCGATCCGCGGAGCATTGCTGCGTGGCTGAACCTCGCCGGCGCCTGCCGGCAGCTCGATGACCTCCGCGGGGCATTCGCCGCGTTGCGCGAGGTCTTGAGGCTCGACCCGCGCAACTTTCACGCCCTGCTGATGAACGGCTCGCTGCTCGAGCGGGAGGGCAGGCACCGGGCTGCGGCGGCCGCGTACGGCGCGGCCCTCGCGAACGCCCCGCCGGAGTCGCACCTCGATTCCGCCACCTGCGCCGCGCTCGAGCACGCGCGGGCCTTCCATGCGAAGCATACGCGCGAGCTCGGCGACTTCATTCGCGCGGAGACGGCCGAGGCCCGGGCGCGCTGCGCGCCCGCCGGGCGCCGGCGCGTCGATGCCTTCATCGACATGGCCTTGCGCCTGCGCAAACGATACCGGCAGGAGCCGACGGACTATTTCTATCCCGGGCTGCCCGCGATCGAGTTCTACGATCGGGACGAGTTTCCGTGGCTCGCGGAGCTCGAAGCCGCCGGCGACGGTATCCGGGCGGAGCTCGAGGCGATCCTGCGCGAGGACGCGCAAGGTTTCGAGCCCTACATTCAGTACGACGATCATCTCCCGCTCGACCAATGGCGCGAGCTGAATCACTCGCCGCGGTGGAGCGCGTTCCACTTCTTCGACCGCGGGCGGCCGATCGAGGAGCGGCTGCGCCGCGCGCCTGCCACGGCCGGCGTCCTCGAAATGCTGCCGCAGCCGCACGTGCAGGAGCGCTCCCCTTCGGCGCTCTTCTCCGTGTTGCAGCCGAAAACGCGCATTCCGCCGCATACCGGCGTCGCGAACTTCCGGCTGGTCGTGCATTTGCCGCTGATCGTGCCCGGCCGTTGCGGCTTTCGCGTCGGAGGCGAGACGCGCGAATGGCGGGTCGGCGAGGCGTGGGTCTTCGACGACACGATCGAGCACGAGGCGTGGAACGACAGCGACGAGCCGCGTGTGATCTTGATCTGCGACATCTGGAGCCCGCGCCTTGCCGCCGAGGAGCGTGAAGCGATCGCCGCGGTGATCGCCGCGGCGGACGCATTCGGCGGCGCGCAGGCCGAGACCGCCGAGCGCGCCGCCCGCGAAATCTAGCGCGCCGCCCGCGAATATCGATACGCGCCGCTCGCCGCGGGCGCAGGACGATCGCGGAGTCGATGTAGTAGAATCATCCGAAACCAAAAACACCGGCGTCTGCCCCGCGCCGCGGGGCCGCCGGGGCGCGGGGAGCAGGCCCATGATTTCGAGATCGGTCCTTCTGATCATCTTGACGGCGCTCGGCGCAAGCGTGGCCCAGGCGCACCACTCGTTCGCGGCAACGTACTTCGAGGACCGGACGATCCAGATCGAGGGCAAGCTGCTCCAGTTCCTGTTCCGCAACCCGCACTCGTTCGTGCACGTCGAAGCGCCGGACGAGAACGGCGAGCTCCACCGCTGGGCCGTCGAGTGGGGCGGCGCGGGGCAGCTGTCCAATCAAGGCGTCACGAGCCAGACGCTTCGGCCGGGCGACATCGTCACGATCACGGGCAATCCCGGCCGCGATCCCTCCGACTACCGCATTCGCATGCGCTACCTGCGGCGCAACTCCGACGGCTTCGACTGGGGCCGGCGGCCCGGCGAGACGTTTGACTAGCATGCCTTCCAGCTGGGCGCGCAGCGCCCGCGCGGCAGGCGCCGCCGCGCTGCTGCTTCTCGCGTCCGCACCCGCGGCGGCGCAGCTCGCCCTTGCGGGCGAGTGGACCGGCAAGTACCACGAGGACTGGACGGACCGCATCCCGGGCGACGTGCAGGGCGACTTCACCGGCGTGCCGCTCAACGACGCCGCGCGGCGCTACGCGCAGGCGTTCGACGTCACGCGCGTCGCGCTGCTCGAGCATCAATGCCAGCCCTACAACGCGCCGCACATCTATCGCGGCCCGCTCCAGTTCCGCATCTGGGAGGAGAAGGACCCGGCGACGCAGGAGATCGTCGCCTATCGCCAGTACCTCGGAACGTACATGCAGTGGCGGACGATCTGGATGGACGGCCGCCCGCATCCCCCCGAATACGCGCCGCATACGTTCATGGGGTTCTCCACCGGGCAGTGGGACGGCGACATCCTCACGGTGACGACGACGCACATCAAGAAGGAGTTCTACCGCCGGAGCGGCATCCCGAGCAGCGACCTCACGACGATGGTCGAGCACTACATCCGCCACGGTGACCTGCTCACCCACGTGACCATCGTCACGGACCCGGTCTATCTCACGGAGCCGTATATCACGAGCGAGGAGTTCGTGCGGATGGAGCGCGGCAACCGCAACTGGCTCTACAACTGCGAGTACGCGATGGAAGTGCCGCAGCCGAAGAACGAGGTTCCGCACTACCTGCCCGGCGAGAATCCGTTCATTCGGGACTTCGCGAACAAGTTCGGGTTGCCGTTCGAAGCGGTTTTCGCCGGGGCTGAGGCGACGTACCCCGAGTACATGCCGAAGGTCGAAGCGATGATCCGCGAGTCGAGATAGCGGATGCGGCTCGAGCGGCCACGAACGCCGTCCACGGCCTCTGGAAAGGCGCCGATCATTCCGGCGCGGCGTTCGGCGGCGGTGCTCGCGGCGTGGCTTCTTGCCGCTCACGCCGCGAGCGCTCAAGAGCACCCGATCGAGATCTTCCACGTGCAAGGCAACGTGCACATGCTCGTCGGCGCCGGCGCGAACATCGCCGTGCAGACCGGCGACGAAGGGGTGCTCGTCGTCGATACGGGCCTCTCGGAAAGGCGCGACGACGTGCTCGCGGCGATTCGCCGCCTGTCGGACAAGCCGATCCGCTGGATCGTCAACACGCATGCTCACGCCGACCATACCGGCGGCAACGAGGCCCTATCGCAGGCGGGAATGACCGTGAACGGCAATCCGGCCGCGATCATCGCGCACGAGCGTGTGCTCGCGCGGATGTCGGACGCCGGGCGTCCGATCACGGAGTTGCCGCTGAACACGTTCTTCGAGCCGCGGCGCGACTTCTACTTCAACGGCGAGGCGATCTTTCTGTACCACGTGCCCGCGGCCCACACCGACGGCGACGTGATCGTCTATTTCCGCGGCTCCGACGTGCTCGTCGCCGGCGATCTGTTCGTGACCACTCACTACCCGGTCGTGGACCTCGAGGCGGGCGGCGGCATCGACGGCTTCATTCAGGGCTTGAACACGATGCTCGACATCGCCGTGCCGGCCTACCTTCAGGAGGGCGGCACTTACGTGATCCCGGGGCACGGCCGCGTCGGCGACGAGGCGGACGTCGTCGAGTATCGCGACATGGTGCAGATCATCCGCGACCGCGTGCAGAGCCTGGTGGAGCAGGGCGCGGGTCTCGACGAGGTGCTCGCGGCGAAGCCGACGCTCGACTACGACCCGCGCTACGGGCATCCCGACAACGGCTGGACCACGGAGGCGTTCGTGGAGGCGGTGTACCGCGATCTCGTGAATCGAAGGAGCGCGACGCAATGAGCGGCCCGCTCGCGAAACGGCTCGAGCGCGCGGCCGGCGCCGTGCTGCTTGCCGCGGCGCTTGCGGCGGCCGCTCCGGCGTCGGCGCAACGGGGCGGTCCGGGGCCCGCGTCCGCGCGCGCGAGCGCGCCGATCGATCTGACCGGGTACTGGGTCTCGGTCGTCAGCGAGGACTGGCGCCACCGCATGGCAACGCCCCGCAAGGGCGACTACGAAAGCGTGCCCTTGAACGACGAGGGTCGGCGCGTCGCCGACGCCTGGGATCTGGAGGCCGACAACGCGGCGGGGCTCGCCTGCAAGGCCTTCGGCATCGGCGGCATCATGCGCCAGCCCGGCCGGCTGCACATCACGTGGGAAGACGACGCGACGCTGCGGATCGACTTCGACGCCGGGATGCAGACGAGGATTCTGCATTTCGATCCGAACGTCCGCCCCGCTTCCGAGAAGACGTGGCAAGGGCACTCGATCGCCGAATGGGAACGGCCGCCCGGCGGCCGCGGGGACGCGCCGCAGAGGGCTCAGATCGGCAACAATGCCGGCCCGATCGCGCCGGGCGGCGGCGGCCTCGGGCAGCGCGGCGGGCCCCCGCTCCCGGGCTCGCTCGGCATCGGCGGGTCGTTGAAGGTCGTGACCACCGGCTTTCGCGCGGGGTACCTGCGCAAGAACGGCGTGCCGTACAGCGAGGAGGCCACGATCACGGAGTACTTTCACCGGCTGCCTCGGCATCCGAGCGGCGACACGTGGCTGCTCGTCGTGACGATCGTCGAGGACCCGCGGTACCTCACGGAGCCGTTTTACACGAGCACGCAGTTCAAGCTCGAGCCGGACGGCGCGGGCTGGAACCCGCGGCCCTGCCGCACGGCACCGCCGCCCCCGTAGCCCCCGAGCCGCCCCCCGACCGTTTCGTGGGCCGCGTCGCAGCAACCGCGGCGGGGGCCGCGTACATTCGCCCGGTGGGCAACCGTCGCGAGATCGATCTCGACGCCGTGCCGGGCTCGCCGTACGCCCGGGAGCGGCGCGTGCGCTTCGGCCGGCTGCGCTTTGCGCCGGCCGTGGAGCGCGAGTTCGCTCAGGAGCACCTGTACCACGCGCGCGGGCGCATTCGCGCGTGGCACTCCACGGTCCTCGCCGTGCTGCTGTTCTCGATCCTGCCGCTGCTGCTCGCGCTGCGCGCGGGCGACGCCACCGGCCCGTTGGCGGACGCATGGAGCAGGGCGGATACGAACATGCTGCTCTTCATGATCGTCCTGAACACGGCCAGCCGGAGCATGCTCGTGCTGATCGCGTGGACGCCGTGGTTCGAGCGCTTCTATCCGCGCGTCGCTTTCCCGCTCGTCGCCGTGTGCCACGGCACGTGGACGTTCGCGTGCAGCGGCGAGATCCTCGCCGCGCATCCGGAGTACCTCGCGCCGCTCGTCACCGATACCTTCGCAGCGTACTTCTTCAGCGGCCTGCTGTTCCGGCAAGCGATCGTCGTGAACCTCGTCGGTGCCGGCGGTCTGCTGATCGGCGGCTGGTATTACGCGGGGAACATCGTCGCGATGCTGCCGTTCGGCAGTCATTTCGTCGTCAATATCGTCATGTCGGCAATCGCGGGCTTCGCGCACGAGCGGGCCGCGCGCAGCCAGTTCCTCGAGCAGTCGCTGCTCGGCGAGATGGCCGCCCGCGACGGCCTCACGGGGCTGAAGAACCGGCGTGCCTTCGACGAGCATCTCGCGCGCGTGTGGCAGCAGGCGCTGCGCGATTCGAAGACCCTCGCGATCCTGATGGTCGACGTCGACGGGTTCAAGCACTACAACGACTGCTACGGTCATCAGGCGGGCGACCAGGTGCTGAAGCGCATCGCCGCGATCGTGAACCGGCTCGGGAAGCGCCCGTTCGACATCGCGGCGCGCTACGGCGGCGAGGAGCTTGCGGTGATTCTCTACGATGCAACGCGGGAGCAGGCCGAAGAGCTCGCGGAACGGCTGCACGGCGCCGTCCGGGCCCTCGCGATCGATCACCCCGGCTCCGTGTCGGGTATCGTCTCCGTGAGCATCGGCGTGGCGATCGTCCGTCCGAGGCCGCGCCGCAGCCCGCAGGGCGCGCTGCAGCTCGCCGATCAGGCGCTCTACGCGGCGAAGCGGGAGGGGCGCGATCGCATCACCGTGCTCGAGCACGAGTACGATTCGCTGTCGACCGGGGTGTTTCAGACGATCGCGTCGGTCCGATAGCGCCGGAGTACTGCTACTGCGCCGCCTGGCGGCGTTCAACGTTCAAGCGCATGCAGCAAGCGCAACGCGTTTCCCCGCGCCACGTACGCTCCGCCCTCGTCGCTCCAAAACCGCTTGCCGACTCCGCTCCTGATAAATGCTCGCTGGCGGTCGATCCGCTCGGCATTCAACACGCTCTTGGAGACGACATAGCGAATGGACCCATGGGGATCCAGAATCACGGTGGCGCCCCCGTAAAAGTCAAACGCCTTTCGCCTGCTCCCGCCTACTCTGCGCCGTTGCGTAACCTCGCCAATGAGGTCGAAGACGATCTGCCCGTCCGGACCGACCCGGCGCAACGTGCGGACGGATTCGATGCAGGGCGGATCGACCGTATCGCGGCCGAGTGCCGGGTGGCCGTTCCGGCAGAAACCGAACTCGCCCATATACCTCGGGTCGCAAACGAGGCGACCGAGGGCGTCTGCCTGGCGCTCGAGCTCCGGCCGCCCGGCGACGCGGCCGGGATCGCCCGCGAAACGCAGCGCCGAGAAGCTGAGCTCCTCTTGCCTGCCAATCGGGACGCGCGTCGGTCGCCATAGCAACGCATCCTCGGACAGGCTGAGAGTGCGCGGCGGATAAATCGCACGCCGCCGGAAAGCATCTATCCAGGCTTCGCGGTACCCCCACGGGTCGTTCGGCACGAGATCCTTGTCGGCGGTTATCACGGCGCGCAAGAATTCGCCGAACTCGAGATCGACTGCGGGGCAATAGTCGATGGCCCGGATGCAGATCGAGAGGAACTGGCTTGCGAGCTTCGCGGCCTCCTCGGCCAGCACGGCGCTAAGGTCCGGGTGAATTTCGCCTTCGGGCAACACGCCGGAGCCGCCCGTCGCGAGGCGCACATAGCGTTCCACTTTGCGATCGAACACCGTCGTGAACGCGTCGAAGACGGCGCTCGTCAGCACCGCGCCTCGCGCATGCGGCTCGGTGGCTTCGCCGTATTGCAGCGGCTTTCCGTCGAGACCCTGCACGTCGATAGCCGTGCGCAACGGCTGGCTCGAGCCCGTCGTATGGCCGAACTGGGTGGCAAGCGCCGTTAGTAGCTGTGACTTGCGCAGGTCACCGCGCGTGCGTCGAATGGCCGCATGGAGCACTTCCTTGTAGCTGAAATGCTGGAAGATTGCCACGAGATCCGCGAAGGCCTCGTGAAAGGCGAGGACGTCCGGACCGCTGGGATAGGCGAAGTGTGCGCGCAACCCGTCGAGCAACGCGTGTGTCATCTCGTGTGCGATGATGTCGTGCGACAGGCAGGTGAACACGAAACCGCCCGGCAGGTTGCGACCTGCCACGACGCGATCGGCCCGGAAGTAACCGAAAGAGATCGACCCATCGGCCTTGTCGTAATACGCGTTGCGCTCGATGCAGCCGTGCGGACGCAACGTGAGGCGAGTGGGTCGTCCGGCGCGGCCGTCGCCATCGAATCCCCAGGCGATGTCGCGGCCCAGAGCCGACCTGAATGCCGCGTACGTCAATGAGCCGACCGCGTATACCATCTGCTGATGGAACCGAGGATCGGAGGTGGACGGATCGTAGCCGTCACGTATCAAGACGTCCGGGTCATCGAGGTTGGCCGAACGATACCGCACGCCTATTGCGCCGTCGGTCGGATCGACCTCCAGCAGGACACCGCGGGGCCCTGGGTCGAGCGGCTCGTAAGGCACGTTGAGGAGCGCCACGGCGCCTTCGAGCCGAGAGGTGGCGGGATCCAGCGAGAAGATTCTCAGGGGCCGATAGATCGGATCCGTGGACCGGCGCTCGTAAGGATGCGTTTCCACCGCACGATAGATGCGCGGGCCCAGCTGCCAAGTGTTGCCCCGCGCACCGGCCGACAGCCCCGCTGGGCCTCGCGGCGAGTCGTCTCGTGCCCGGGAGCCGAGGCCGGCGTCCGCTGCCGAATCTGCGCCCGCCCCGCGCGTGCCGTCGCCTTCGAGCCCCGCGTCCGCTTCTCGGTCCATTGCGCGCGACTGGATAATGCTGCTTTGCGCAACGGCCGCGCTCGCGCCCGGCGTCGACGGTGACTTCGCGTCGTCGCGCGCCGCCATGCCTCGGCCGCCTGCTAGCCGTCGAGCTCGCCGGCAATCTCACGCAACAGCGCCGGGATCCGCGATCTCGTCCTGTTCTGTACCGGCTTGCCGCAGTACGTGCCCAAGTCGCTCACCGTGACGCTGGTCAGCGCCGACTCTGCCCCGAGGAGGGGGCCGCTGCGCCGCTGCGGCGCACAGTCGAGCTCGGGATGCTGACGCGGCTGCGCTCCGAAAGCGCGACGCACGCGCTCGAGAAACGCTTCATTCGAGAGCCCCTCGATGCCTGCGGCGAGCTCACGCGTGGCCCGGAGCGTGAACTCCCCTTGGCCCGCACTTTCCCACGCCACCTCGTGCGAGAGGCACGCCGAGAACAGCACCTCGCGCATCGTCTCCGGTCCTCGTCGACGGTGCCGCGCCCCGCCGAGCCGCAACCGGAACCGGCGGTGCGCTTCGAGCGCTTCAGGCGACGGCGTGATATATCGGAACCGCGCGTCGCCGCGCGCCCCGCTGCTCGGCGCCCCGACGCCGAGCCGCGAGATCGTTCCGCTATGGCAGCAATCGATGAAGAGCGTCACGTTGACTCCGGCCGGTGCCTCGGCGAGCACTTCCGCAAGATCGTCGTCGATGAGGAATGCGCCCGCGTCCATGTCGAACGGACACAGCGCCTCGTCGAGGCCCGGCGAATCGCCCGCCGCCTCGTCGTTGTCGACATCCGGCACCTGCGTGCCGTGGCCGGAATATTGAAACACGACGACGTCGCCTGCCTGGCTCGAGGCCAGGGCCCGCGCGAGGGCGTCGAGGATCCCGCTGCGCGTCGCGACTTCGTTGACGAGCACCGTCGGCGCGTCGAACCCCAGATCCGTCAGCGTTCGCGCCCACAGTCGCGCATCAGCGACGCAGCCGGCGAGCGGGCTGCTCGCATACGCGTCGATGCCGACGCATACGGCGAGCCGGCGCCCGATCGCAGGTGCGACCACGGGGCGGGTCTGCGCAGGAGCCGACGTCGTCACGCCGATCGTCGCGCCGGCAAGCGACGGACGCGACCGAACCGGGGGCGAAACGAACTCGAGGCCTTCGGGCCAGTCCACGGCATCGCTCCAGTCGTCTGCTGCCAGCGCGCGCCGGCCGTCCACCTCGGGGAAGGCGCGCTCGAGCCGCTCCGTATCGCCCTTGTTCAGTACGCGCCGGGCGACGCTGTTCATCGTGGCGGGGTCGTTGTCGAAACCCCCATGGGTCGTCGACCGCGACGCGCTGCGTCCGTCGTCGCTCGCCGAAAGCGACCACACGACGTCGCCGTCGTCGCCGTGCCTGCCGAGCCCGAAACGTCGACGCAACTCGGCGTTCGCTCGCAAGCACTCCTCGAGCCCCAAGATCGGCGCCTTCGGCTCGTCCTCGAGCGCCCGGCTCACGAGATACAGCAGCGACTTGCGGTAGATCGGCGTGCACCGATCGGCGCGCTCGAAATCCTCACGCATCGTGAACAAGGTCGTTTCGCCGATACCGTTGGGCTTGCCCATGAGCGGCGCTAGCCGATCGAGAAAGAGGTCGACTCGCGCCGCCGGCGCGAGGAGATGGAGCGTCTTGAACGGCAGAGAGCAGGCTTCGAGCGCGACCGGCAGGAAGTGCGCATGGAAGATCGAGCCCGCGCTGTGGCCGACGGCGTGCAGCTCCACGGCCCCGCCGTTGCTCTTGCAGAACTCCGCAAGCTTCCCGGCGGTATACCGCGCACCGCCCGCGTCGGCCGACGCGCGCTCTGCGCTGCGTTTCATACCACCCCAAATCATGGGGCCGTAAAGCGCGCGGACGGCGATTTCGACGAGAGGATCCGTCGTGTAATCCCAGAGATCTCGGGCAGCGGCGCGAGTGCGTACCCTAGTGCGCTCGAGAAGCTGACCCACCGTCTCGAACAGCCCCGTTTCCCAGACGAAGTAGATCGGGTAGACGCCGTTAGCGAGCCACCACGTCACGTGCTGCTGCGCGAGATTCAGCGCGGAAGACTCCGAGACCAGGCCACCGTGGGCGTAGAACACGATGGGCAGCGGCTTGCCGTCGGGTTGTGCGGCCAGTCGGCGCGGCAGGTGCTCCTCGAAGATGGCGTCGACGTCGGCCTTCGAGCACGTTATCGCGCCATCGTGCGAGAAGACGCCCTGCCGCAAGTTGATGACATGGGGCCGCAAATCGGCAAGCTCAGCCGGCGAGAGTTTGCGCTCCCGCGCGAGGATCTCGGGCTTCGGCCCCGGCAGCCCGGAGGTGTAGGCGAACGGCGAGCCGGCCTCCTCCTCGGGCTCGGCGTGCGCCGGATCGTCGGCGCGAGCCGCGCCCCGGTTCATGAGATCGGTCTGGACGTCGGCCAGCGCCAAGGCCGACCTCGGGAAAGGCAAAGCGTCCGGGGGCGCCGTCGGTGCGATGTCGATGCCGCTCTCGAGAAGCTCCTGAGCTGCGTTTACGACCTCGTCATAGTCGATCGCGCTCCCCGGGCACGTTTTCGACGACATTTGACAGTGGAACCGCAGTGAGCTTGCCTTGAGCTCGAAGCGCTTCTGCACAAGCGCGATCACCTTCAACACCGTGTCGCGCTGACAACCCTCGAAGCGGTCTCGTCCAGCATCGAAGTCGCCCACTGTCTCGATCATGAACGGCCCAAAGGACGCATTGCCGTTCTGCCCGGATGCGCTGGCCGGCGGGCGATTCCAGTTGCGCCCGGTCCAGATCATCCCTTCGGGATCGATCGTGACGTGTTGGGCGATGTCACTCCAGCCCTTCTCCTGCGTGTGATACCTCCACATGGCCACGATGGTGTCGTGACCGCGGAACTGGGCATGGTTCGGCCGCCAGGTATGATGCAGGTGGACGGCGTTGATACGGCGAGAAAACGGAAAGCATGCGAGCAGGGCGGCGAACTCCTCGAGGGAGAGACGGTGGAATCGAGGTGTCATGGATGCCTCCCAGACACGTTGACTTGTTCTTATCGAAATGAGCTCTATCGAATGAGCGGCTCCGCAAGCGCGTCCCAGCCCCTGCTCTATCGATCGCTTTTGGGAATATGCTAGCTCATAGAATACCTTTGCATCTGTCCGGTCCGCGACACTCGCGCCGGTCTTCCGGAAGACGAGCGTTTCGTGAAGGCTTCAGGGTGCCCCTAGGCAAAGGAGAGTGCGGTCTCGAGATCCGTGTGCACGAATGCCGATTCCATACGGTCGCACTGTGCGCGCGTCAGACCGAAGCGCTGCGCTTCCGCGCGCCACTGCGCGGTCGCCGCGGCGACTTCTCCGGCAATCTCCTGTGCTTGGCGCTGCTCGAGATCGAAATATTCGGCGACGGACAGTGCCAGCGCGAGCGAGGCCGTCTGATCCTCCTCGTCGATCGCCGTGCTCAAGATACGCGGCTGTCGGTAGCCGTATGAAAAGGGCCGGGCCCCAGCTTCAGGGCCGGCTCGAGCGCAAACCGTTCCGGGTGGCTCAGCCAGCTGTCGTCGTATTCGAAGGTCGCGCTTTCGCGGCCGTTGCGCAGGCGAGTGTAGAGCCGGCCCACGAGGTGCGGCCGGCCGTCGAGATCGGCATGGACGAAAGTTTCCCGATCCATCAGGCCGTTTCCGCCGGTGTGCGCCGTCGTCGCCGGATGCGCTGGGGCAGCCGCTCTTCTTCGAGGGCAAGACCGTGCTCATCGTGCCTGACATCGGCGAGCTCGCTCAGCCGCTCTCCCAGCCCGAGCACGAACAGCACGGTCGCGACAATGCCGATGGAGACGCCGGGCTCGCCTTTTTCCAGCTTGAACAGCGTCGTGCGGCTGATCGACGCCCGTTCCGCGACGACAGCCGCGGGCAGGCGCCGGCGCAGCCGCGCCTGACGCACATCCTGGCCCAGCTTGCGCAGCGCCCGTCGGACCGGAAGCGGAAGGGCGTAATCAGCTTTTCGGCTCGTAATGTTCATGAAAACAAACGTTAACGCTTTTAATGTATACGATAGCGGACATAACAGGCAAGAAAAAAGCGCACCGCCGAACAGCGCGCCGCTTGGACATATGTCCTCCATCGTGAACGTAAACATTGATTGCGTCCACGATCATGGACGCAATAGGGGCCGCGACAGCCCGGCCACGAATGCGGATTTTCGTGCAAGGCGTGTGACTCGTTTCGTCGCGCGCAGCACCGCTTGCGCCTACTGTCACTGGCCATGCGCGGGCCGATCGCTGCCCGCGCGCGAACCTGCGAAAAGGCACTGCAAGGAGGCGGCGTGACGGCAGCGGTTCCGTCGGGGAGCCATACCGTGCGCAAGCTCTGGCTCGGGCTCGCCGCGGCGAGTCTCGCCGGCTGCGGCGGAGGCGGCAGCGGAGGGGCGCCGAGCGGGAATTCGCCCACGGACCCGGGCGAGTCCCCGAACGAGCCCGAGCTCGCGGCACCGGAAGACGTGACGCTGACCGCCGGCCACGGCAGCGTGACGGTCGTCTGGAGCGAGGTGCCGAACGCCGAGGGTCATCACATCTATTACGCCGAGGACCCGGATCTCACGCCGGACGACTACGCGGCCTACGAAGGCGGCGTGTGGCTTCAGAACGTCTCGAGCCCGCACACCGTCACGGGCTTGACGCACGGCGCGACGTACTACTTCATCGTGACCGCCTTTGCGGACGGCGAAGAAGGCGTGCCGAGCGCGACGAAAGCGGTGACGTTGCCGGACAGGATCGCGAACGCCGCATCCGGCATGCTGAACGACTCCGGTTTCGACCGGTGCGCCGACGCCGTCGATCTCGCGCTCGACTGCCCGCATCCGAGCTACCCGGGCCAAGACGGCGACTGGGGCCGCGACGCGGCCGCCCGCCGCGGTGCTCTGAGCAAGCAAGGGGCGGGCGCGGCCGGTTTCGACTTCACGAAGGTGTCCCACGCGGGCATCGCGCTGCCGCCCGATGCGGCGCTCGGCTCGAACGAGGCCGATTGGGCCTGCACGCTCGATCATGTGACGGGCCTGCTCTGGGAGATCCGGCCGGACGCGCCCGGCACGGCGCGCCATCGCGGCCACACGTACTCGTGGTACTTGCCGGATGCCGAGCGCAACGGCGGCCAGGCGGGTGTTCCGAACGGCGGCGTCTGCAGCGGCTCCGCATGCGACACGCAAGCCTATGTGGACGCCGTGAACGACGAAGGACTCTGCGGGTTCGACGACTGGCGCATGCCGACTGCGGCCGAGCTCGCGTCGATCGTGCACCATGGCCGGGTCTCGCCGGCCGTCGACATCGACTACTTCCCGGACGTGCCTTCGAGCGACCCGCTCTACTGGACCGCTACGGCTTTCGCGCCGGACGCCAATATCGCGTGGAGCATCGACTTCACGGACGGCCAGCTGGTGAACCCCGCGAAAAATTACGCCGCGCACGTGCGGCTGGTGCGCGCCGACGACTGAGCGCCGGAGGCCGATCGTGATGCGTTACGGATGGATCCTTTCCTTGCTTCTACCCGCCGCCGCCGGCGCAGCCGACTTTTGCGACAACGCGCAGATCCCGGTGACGACGCCGTTAGACGAGTTCGAGATCCACGGCGACGGCACCGTCACGCACGAACGCACGCGGTTGATGTGGAGCCGCTGTCTGATCGGCCAGAGTGGCGAGCTTTGTGCCGGCACACCGACCGTGATGCCGTGGGATCAGGCGTTGCAGGCGGCGGCCACGGCCGCGCTCGCCGGTTATCAGGACTGGCGGCTGCCGAACCGGGCCGAGCTCGCGAGCCTCGTCGAATTCTGCCGCGCCGGGCCGTCGCTGAACACGATGGTTTTCCCGGCCGGCTCGAGCGCGGTCTGGACCGGCACGCCGTACGCCGGCCTGCCGGGGCTCGCGTGGGTCGTTCGCTTCGACATCGGCGCGGCGCTGCCTTTCAAGCACGAAGCGGGCGCGTACGTGCGCCTGGTGCGAAAGGTCTATTCGATTGGCGACAGGGGCCCGGCCGGCGGCATCGTGTTCTACGACAAGGGCGACGACGCGGGCGGATGGCGATACCTCGAGGCCGCGCCCCGGCAGTGGAATGCCGGCGAACCCGATCCCTGGGAAACGTGGGGCTGCGCTGGCACGCTCGTCGGCGCGACAGCGGCCGCAATCGGCGCGGGTTCCGACAACACTGCGATTCTGGCCGACCCGGGATGCAGCGCGCCGGCCCGGATTGCGGCCGCGGCCGAGATCAACGGGTACGACGACTGGTTCCTGCCTTCTCGGGACGAGCTCGAGGCGATGCACGACAACCTCGCGACGCACACGAACTTCCGCGACGAGCACGGCTTCGCCGTGATGTCCTACGCGAGCTCCACCGAGCTTGACGAGAACTCCGCCGTAGCGATCGACTTCGCCGGGGGCGGCGGAGCGGTGCTGGTGTCGAAATCCCTTGCCACGGTGGTCGTGCGCCCGGTCCGCGCATTCTGACCCGTGTCTGCATTTCCGCGCGCGAGGCGAGCTGCCTCGCCGGTATCCTCAATCCTGCCTCAGCGCCGCGATCGGATCGACGCGTCCCGCGCGCAGCACCGGGACGAGCGCCGCAAAGGCGCATGCCGTGACGACGCACAGCAAGCCGGCAGCGTAGGCCAGCGGATCCAAGAGACGCACCGTCTGCCCGATCTGCTCGGCGAGGGGCGTCGCCAGCAGCGCGGCGCCGACCGCGGCCGGGAAGCTGCTGCCGAGGAGCAGCCCGACCGCGACGGGCCGAGCCGTTTGCGCCAACACGAGCGCACCGATGCCTCGCCGCGTCGCCCCGAGCGCCATCCGCACGCCGATCTCCCGCCTGCGTCGCTCGACGAGATACGAAAGCACGCTGAAGAGTCCCGACAAGGTCAAAAAGAGCGCGAGCGCGCCGAGCGCGAACGTGATCCAGAACGGAATCGCGAGAAGCTCGGCTTCCATACGCGAGAGCTCGCGCAGCGGGATGATCTCGGCCGCGCCGGCCTCCACGGTCTCTAGCCGTGCGAGGAGCCGGCGGCTCACCTCGGACGGATTGCCGCGCACGCGCAACGCAAGCGAGGTTCCGGCAGCCTCGGCGGCGATCGGCAGGTAGACATCGGGTCCCGCCAACACGCTCTGGCCGGCGAGCCGAAAGCCCGGCACGTCGCGCGCGACGCCGACGACGACGGCCGTGCGCGGGAGAAGCGGCGCGTCTTCCCGTTCCGCCGCGTCTTGTTCCGGGCCGGGGTCGAGCCGCAGGAGTTGTCCGATCGCGTCGAGACCCGGCCATAGCTGTTCCGCGGCGCTTTCCGAAACCACGGCGACCGCGGCGGCCGAGCTCGTCTCCGTCGGCGCGAAGCCGCGTCCTCGCGCGATTTCGATGCCGAGGACCTCGAAGTAATTCGGCGACACGAACCGGTACGCGGCGTTCGGCTTGACGACTGCGCCCTGCGCCGCAGCGCTCAGCGAGAACGGCGTCGCGGCGGCAACCGACGCAACGGACGGCTCGCTCCTCACCGCGTCGAGCATCGCGCCCCGCCGCTCGCTCGCGACGTTCACGAACACGGTGTCGGTCGTGCGGATACCGGGGTCCAGCGACGCCGCTACCCAGCTGCTGCGCAGGAAGACCGCCGCGGTGACGAAGAGCAGCACGGATCCGGTCACCTGGAGAGCGACGAGCGCGTTTCGAGCGCGGCCGGGTCTGCCTTCGCCCGCGGCGGCCTCGCCATGCATCGGCCGCACGAGATCGAAGCGCGTGGCTTGAAGTGCGGGCGCGAGCGCGAAGAACAGGGTCGATGCAAGGGCGGCGATCACGAGGAACAGCGCGACGCGCCAGTCCGCCGGCGGCACGACGAGGCGAATGTCGCCGAGATTCGCCCAGGCGGTCGTGACGTAGTAGACGACGGCTTCGAGGACCAGCCGTGAAACGCCGAAGCCGAGCGCGGCGGACACGAGCGCGAGCAGCAGGCTCTCGGTGAGCAATTGCGCAATGATCCGGCGCCGCGTGGCGCCGATTGCAAGGCGAATGCCGATTTCGCGCCGGCGGGCGACGGCTCGGGCGAGCAGCAGGTTGGCGACGTTCGCGCAGCCGATCATGAGGATCAGACCGAACGCGAAGAAGAGCGGCATGAACAGCACGATCGCCTCGGCCGAGAGCGGCACCGTGCCCTGCCGCGGCTCGAGCACGAGGTTCGCGTCCGGCCGCTCGCCGGAAGTCTCCACGGCCCGGCGCACGTCCCACGCGACGAGCTGCGCAAGCGCCTGGCCGCGGGTCAGACCGGGCGCGAGCCGCCCGACGATGCCGAGGGTGGGCTCGCCGGAGTCGCTGTTGGGCCGGAGCTCGCCGAGGAGCGAGAGCGGCGCCCAGAAGTCCGGCGGCGCGAACGCGAGTCCCCGAAAGCCTTCCGGCATCACGCCGACGATCTGAAACGGCACGCCATTCACGTCGATCGTGCGGTTCAGAACGCCGGGATCGCTCGCAAAGTACCGCGACCACGCGCGACCGCTGAGAACGATCACGTGATCGTTGCCCGTCTCGTCGTCCGCCGGGACGAGAGTGCGTCCACGGGCGGCGCTCACGCCGAGGACCTGAAAGAAGTTTCCCGAGACCAGCTGCCCCTCGATCCTCTGACCGTCGATGATTCGATCGACTTCGGGGCCGAGCGCGAACGCATCGACGAACGCGTCCGTCTCGCGGAGGAGCGCTTCGTACTGCTCGCGAGTGAATTTCTCGGGTGCTGAGTCGGCCGGGGCCTGGCGCGTCACCGCGAACAGCTCCTGCGGATTGCGCACCTCGTCCACGCGAAAGATCACCGCGTTGAAGATCGTGAACACGGCGGCCACGAGCCCGAGGCCGAGCCCGACCGTCGTCACGACCGTAAGGGCCACGAGCGGCGCGCTGCGCAGCGAGCGGCAGGCGTATACGAGGTCTCGCATCACCGCATCGAACCAGCCCGCGCCGCGCGTGTCGCGGCGCTCGCCGTCGGCGTCGGACGCCGATCCGGCGCGGATGATCGCGCGCACCCGCGCCGTCGGTCGGAAAGGATTCATGGCCATGACCGCAACCTCGTCAGGCGCCCGATCGGCGCTGCAACTCTTGTGGGCGAACGTCGGCTCTCACCGATCGATACGGCGTCCGAGCAACGGGCGTGCCACCCGGCCGACCGGCGCGTAAGGTGTTGACTGGAGGGCGCCGCTCCGCTTTTGTCCGTCCTTCAGGGCAACCGCGTCGTCCCGGAGGCGGGCACGTCGTCCCGATTGCGGGATTGCGGGACGAGTGACTCGGCCCGAACCGCCGTCCTTGACGCCCGGCTCGCTGCGCTCGTCGTGCGCGGGTGGAAGCCCGCGGCCCTCGACGAGCGAGCGCGCACGCGAGGAATCCTTCGAGTCACTCGACGCTCGCCGGCGCTTCCGTATTCAAATCGCTGCCCCGGGCCGTGACGTTCGGGTCGTCGCTGACCTCCGCGTCGTCGTCGACGAATGTGAAATCGGGAAATTGGCTGGTCCCGTCGTCGGTGACGATGATGTCGTTGTTCGGATTCTCGCGGCAATCCCAATAACGGATGCGGAGGAAGCCGTCTTCGTTCGAAAGCCGCGTGTAAGCCTGCCTCGTATACCACGGCTCGGCCAGATTGACCGGGTCGTACACCCAAACGTCCGCCTCGATCAGGTCCTCCCCGGTCCTGCGCCAGCGCTCGACCGTCTCCACCTCGAAGGAATAATTCGGCATCGTCCCGCGTTGATACTGGCCTTCCATCAGGTACTTCGTCGAGAAGATCAGCGTGCCGTCGTCCCAGAAGCCGACCGAGTCGCCGTTCCAGGAAGGATAGGCGTCCTCGGGCGCCGTGTGCTCGCGGCCGTCGGTATACACGCGCCGGATATCGTTGACCATCTCGTTGATCAGCCAGGTTTGATGCGGCGCGACCGTGAATTCCCTCAAGAAAGGCTCCGTCAGCCAGCGCGGCACGCCCGGCGGGCGGCAATCGCTGATCGGATCGTACTCGCCGCCCGTCGTCGAAAGCTGCCGGATCTTGGCCGCCACGGCCGCCTGCCCCGCCGGCGTAAGCTGCGCCGTGTTCTCTTCACCGGGCCGCACGTCGGGGTCGTACTGAAGACCGCCGCTGGCCCGGGTCCATATCCCGCGCCAATCGTAGAGCTCCGCGTGCTCGAGGAGATCCCGATAGGTGAGCGGCGTGATGTTGCCCGCTTCTTCCCTGAAGTGTCGATAGAGGGCTTCGGCGGAATCGAACCGCTCACCGAGCTGCTGGAGCCGCTGTTTCTCGGCGGCCCATTCCCGGCTGTCGCGCCGGCCTTCCCCGATCACCCACCCGACGGCTTCGGCCGCCCGCGCCGCGGCATCCGTCGCCGACTCCTCCTGCGCGAAGGCCGCCGTGGCGACGGCGCCGAGCGCTGCTACGAGCAGCGACGCCGCAGCGAGCGCAACCACATTTAGCCGCTTCATGGCTTGCGTAGAATTCGTCATCGTTCGTCCCCCTGGTGAGTCGTTAGGTCTCGAGCAAGGCCCTGGCTACGGACCGGCACTGCTCCTGCACTGTACGCCAATCGTTCCACGGTGGCGTGATGCCCTTGTAGTCGGCCGCCGGGCGGCTCGTGAGTATCGCGAGGAACGCCGGCTCCGGACCCCCGGCCCGGTCCGCCGATTTTACTCGTCGCGTCGTCAGACGTCCGAGCTCGAGGCCGAGTGCGAGAGCGCTCATTCGGCGGGATCGGTTGGATACATCCGTCCGGCAAACTTCCCGGCATGGTAGCCCTTGAAGCCGACGGTCCGCGCGAGCGCGCTCGCGATGTCTTCATCCGCTCGCAGCCGTTCGAGAACGTACGCGAAGCTCCAGCGAGGCTCCCATTCGAGCTCGCGCCGCGCTCGCGTGTTCGAGTAGATGCGATCGATGCTCCGGAACATCCTCCAGCCTCGGCGTTCGTACTCCGCTTCGTACGATGGGAACAGCCGCTTGAGCACGGCGGGCGCATCCGTTCTGAGCTGCGCCGCGTCGTCCGGAACGAACGGCGTCGTCGCGCTGACGATGTAGCAGCCGAATCCGAGGGAGGTTGCGCGCTCGAGCGCGCGCAGGTGAGCCGAAACGACGTCTTCGAGGTCGATACGCCGGTAAAGGTACTCGTTGGCCTTGACGTTTCGGTCGTCGTACGCGTTTCGTATCGCGGCCTGGTCGTCCTCGTCAGGGAAGAAGCGCGACGTTCGCAATATGACACAAGGCAACCCGTGCTTGCGGTGAAAAAGCTCGCACAGATCTTCCGCCGCCTTCTTCGTGACGCCGTAGATGTTCTTCGGGAGCGGTACGACGTCCTCCGTTATCCAGGCTGTCGGCTCGCCGGCGGCGGGCGTGAGCGCGCGGCCGAAGACGCTCGTCGTGCTCGTATAGACGAACGCCTTCAGCCCGTGAGCGACGCCGGCTTCGAGCAGGTTGAGCGTTCCAATGACGTTCGTGTCGACGAACTCTCGCCGGCTGTGCGTCACAACGTGCGGCTTGTGGAGCGCCGCGGCGTGAAGCACCGCCTCCACGCCTCGAATCGCGTCGTCCGCTACCTCGGGGTCCGTGAACGACCCGACGACGCTCGTGAACGGCGAGGGCTGAATGTCGAGCCCGATCGGGTCGTGGCCCGCCTCTCGTAGCGTCCGGACGAGCGCTTCCCCGAGATGCCCCGCGCTGCCTGTGATCAGAACCTTCATTTTGCCGTATCGTCAACCGGCGCATTATCCACTCACTGTTATGGCGAGCTTACCGCGCGGCTTGCCAATGCGATCGCCGCCGGGTATCTGAATTTGCGTCCGAGCGCGGCCGATCATTGCTTCTGCGCCAATCGTTTCCCCGGCTTGAACACCGCGAGCGCAGTGGCGACCATGAGCGCGACGACGTCGTAGGCCGCCCCAGCGATCAACCGTCCCTCGGCCCCGCCGCGTCCGGTCAGCATCGCGTCCATCCCGCCTTTGAGTACCAGCGCCCCGACGGCAATAACGGAGACGATCAAAAGGAGTTTGGCGATCACCCATGGGTATCGCAACACGCCCCACCTGGTACCGACGCCCAGCAGCAGCCCCGTCAACAATGCAGCGAAGCTGAGCGGAATACCGAACATGAAAGCGAACATCCGGAGCGTTTGGTACGAAACTTCGGCGACCGTCGGGTCGCCGGCCGCCGCCGCTCGGATGGCCACTGCGAGATATCCGGCCGAGTCGCCGAGGAGTCCGACAGAGACGGCGATGTGGGCCGTCAGGACCACCTTCCGCAATGACGGAGAAAGGGTGAAGAGTGGGCTGGAGGGCTCGTTTCTCATCGGTAGCTCCATCTGGCCGGTGCGGTCTACGACTGGGCGCTCGATTCCATCGAGCGAATGGATCATCGAGGATTCAGTCCCTCCGCTCCAAGTTGTTTTCCGGAGCGCAGGAAGCTATACACGAGTTGGCGACCGCATCGAAAGGATCTGCTTATGGAGGCCGCACCCGCCTCCGACCTCGAGCAAGCCCGCCGGCATCACGAGCGGCGGGCGTGGGCGCTCGCCTTCAACGCCTTCCAGAGCGCGGACCGCGCCTGTGAGCTCTGCGCGGAGGATCTCGAGCGATTCGCCCAGGCTGCGTATCTCGCCGGCCGCGACGATGACTATCTCGCCGCGCTCGAGCGCGCCCATCACGCGCATCTGAATCAGGGCCGACGCCTACAGAGCGTGCGCTGCGCATTCTGGCTCGGCCTGCGGCTGCTCTTTCGCGGCGAAGGCGGTCGCGCTAACGGCTGGTTCGCGCGCGCCGAGCGTCTCGTGGAGTCGGAGGCTCGCGCGTGCGCCGAGCGCGGCTACCTGCTGTTGCCCGCCGTGGAGCAGGCGGTCCGCGGCGGCGAGCTCGACAAGGCCGCGGCGCTCGCGGACGAGATCGCCGCGATCGCCGAGCAATTCGCCGACGTCGAGCTCTTGACGTGCTCGCGGCTCGACCAGGGGCGTATCCTGCTGCGGCAAGGCGACGTCGCGCGCGGCCTCGCGCGGCTCGACGAGGTGATGCTCGCGGTCACGACGCAGGCGCACTCACCGATCGTGACGGGACTGATGTATTGCGCGGTGATCGAGGCTTGCCGGGAAATCTGCGCGGCCGGCCGCGCTCGCGAATGGACGTCTGCGCTCGCGGAGTGGTGCGGGCAGCAACCGGAGATGGTCGCGTTCTCGGCGTCCTGTCTCGTGCATCGAGCCGAGGTTCTGCGGCTTCAGGGCGCGTGGTGCGAGGCGCTCGCCGAGGCCGAGCGCGCGACGCGTCGGGATCCCGAGCGTGATGCTCGCTCGACCGCGACGGCGTTCTACGAGATGGCAGAGATCCATCGCCTGCGGGGCGAGCTCCGCGAGGCCGAGGACGCCTACCGCGACGCGAGCCGCTACGGCTACGAGCCGCAGCCGGGGCTCGCGTTGCTGCGGCTCGCGCAAGGGCGAGCGCGGATGGCGGCTGCGGCGATCAGGCGTGTCGTCGGCGCGACGCAGGAGCCGCTCGAGCGCGTCAAAGTCTTGCCGGCCTACGTCGAGATCATGATCGCGACCGGCGACGTTGCCGCCGCACGCGCGGCCGGCGACGAGCTCGCCGGCATCGCGGCCCGCTTCGACACGGAGCTCATCGCCGCAACGGCGGCGCACATGCGCGGCGAGATCGAGCTCGTCGAAAGTGACGCGTACGCGGCGCTCGCGTCGCTGCGCCGCGCGCTCGGCCTTTGGCAGGAGCTCGGCGCGCCGTATCTCGCGGCGCGAGCACGTGTGTCGATCGCGCTCGCCTGTCGCGCGCTCGGCGACGAGGACGGCGCCGCGCTCGAGCTCGAGTCGGCGCGGGCGGCGTTCGAGCGTCTCGAGGCGCGGCCGGATCTCGCGCACGCCGATGCCTTGCGCGCGCGTCCTCATGGGCCGCGCGACGCCGCGGGCGGTCTCACGCCGCGCGAGCTCGAGGTGCTGCGGCTCGTCGCGACGGGGCGCACGAACCGGCAGATCGCGGCCGAGCTCGCGCTCAGCGAGAAGACAGTGGATCGCCACGTCAGCAACATCTTCGCGAAGCTCGGCGTGCCGTCGCGCGCGGCGGCCACCGCGTACGCGTTTCGGCATCGACTCGTGTAAAGCACGACGCGTCCAGCGCTCGCGACCCCGCGTCGGTCCCCTGCCGGCGTGGGTGAAATCACCCAACGTCCGCCCCCCTTCGTTTGGGTGGTTTCTCCGAAGCGCGTCGGCCGGGCGCCTCGCTATGTTGGCGCCTCGCACCGACCGACCGCGAGGAGGAACGCCATGGAAACCGCAGCGCTCGCCGCCGCCCGAGAGTTGTCGCCGTTGATCCAAAGCCTACGCGACGAAACGGACGCGGCCCGAAATATCGCGGCACCGATCGTCGAGCGGCTCCGCGACGGCGGGTTGTGCCGGCTCGCGCTAGCGAAAGAGCTCGCGGGCGCGGCGCTGCCGCTCGACGCGGCGCTCGACGTCTACGAGACGCTCGCGTATGCCGATGCGTCGGTGGCGTGGGTGGCGTGGAACAATTCGCTGCCGTGCTTCTTCGGGCGGTTTCTCTCGAGCGACGCGCGCGCGGCGGTGTTCGAGGACCCGCGCTGGCTCTACGCCTGCTCCACGCGCCCGACGGGGCGCGCCGCGGCGATCGCCGACGGGTATCGAGTGAGCGGACGCTGGGAAATCGTCTCCGGCTGCGAGCTCGCGGAGTGGATCCTGCTGCTCTGCGTAGTCGAAGAGAACGGCGAGCCGCGCATGATCGAACCGGACACGCCGGAGCTGCGCTTTGCATTCCTGCGGCGCGACGACTGCGAGGTCCTCGACACCTGGAAAACCTGCGGATTGCGCGGCACCGGAAGCCAAGACGTGGTTGCAAAGAACGTGCGCGTGCCGCAGGAGCTTACGTTGTTCGTTGCGGAGCCAAGCACACTCGACGGGGCCCTCGGTCGGGTTCCGATCATCTGCTCGATGGCGGCGGCGTACGGCGCGCAAGCGCTCGGCATCGCACAGTCCGCCGTCGACACGCTCATCGAGCTCACGAGCACGAAAAGGCCGCCCGAAGGCGCTCCGCTCCGGGAGCGGCCGTCGCTGCTCGCCGACATCGCGCGGCAAAGCGCTGCCCTCGAGGCGGCGCGCACGTACCTGCACGCGTGCGCGTCGCAGTTGTGGCGCACGGCGGTCGCCGGCGGGCCGCCCGCGATCGACGGGATCACGTCGTTGTGGGGCGCGAGCCTACATGCCGCCGACGCCGCCGAGACGGCCGTCGACACGATGTACGCAGCAGGCGGCATCAGCTCGCTGTACACGTCGTGCCCGCTCGAGCGCGCGCATCGCGACATGCACGCGATGCGCCGGCACATCGTGGGCCAGGCGCTGTGGCTCGAGGACGCCGGCCGAGTACGACTCGGTGGGGCGCCGGTACACCCGTTGTACGCCGTTTGATCCGCGGGCGGCAGCGGACATCATCCGGCTCCAGGGGCGGGTCCCGGCGCCGGCCGGGCCCGCCAGCCCGGCGGCCGCGGTATCGAGGTGGTTCCTCGGGCTCGCGATGCTCTGCGCGCGGGCGGTGCTGATCGGCCTAGTCTTCGTCCTCCCGTAGGGTCTCGAGGATCGCGTCGGTGACGTCGAGGTCCTCGTCGACGTAGGCGGCCGCGCGGAGTATCAGATCGTAGCTCTCGCTTCGCCCGTACGCTTGAATGGCCTCGAGCACCAGCCGACCAATCCTGTCGAGCTCCTCGTTCTCGCGGATGCTCAAGTCCTGCCGGCCCTCCTCGATGGCGCGCTGCACGTCCCGCGCGAGGTCGCGGACCTCCCGCTCGAGGTCGGCCCGTTCCTGCTGGCTCAGCACGGAAGCATCCCGCTCCAATCGCTGCCGCGCCTCGTCGAGCCGTTGCTGCATCGTCATGATCTCGCTCTCGATGCGGGCGGCCTCCGTCCGCAGCGTCGCCGCGGACTGCTCGTACTGGGGTGACTCCCGCACGAGCAACTCGAAGTTCACATAGCCGATCTTCAGATCCTGCGCAGCGGCGGGGGCGGCAACGAGCACGGCTAGGAGTGCGAAGATGCGTGGTGTGCGGAATTTTTCGAGCATGGCTTCGTTCCTCGAGGTAAGTCGTGCGATCGCGGGTCGGTAACGCTGGGGCGCGGGAAAAGAGGCGAGTCGGCGCAATCGGATGCGCCGAGATGCTGAAACGACATTAGGCCGCTATCCCCCCTGCTGTTCCGCGGGCGTCCCCGACTGCAAGAGACTGCGCCCGCGGATATTCGTTCCCGGGCCCGGGACTTAATCAGGCGGTTCGACCCTTCGCCGAGAGCCGACTCGGCGCCGCGCGGGCCTTGCAGCCGCGTTTTCGGCAGAGCCCTCGATTCGAGCCCTCGATTAAGGAGGCGCCGGGCGCTTTCTATCGTCCGTCATGATTCGCCTGTCACTCCGATGGCCCCGTTGGCCCGGGGTAGCTGACTTCCTCGAGCTTGCCGGTGTCGACGTCGTAGACAAAGCCGCGAACGGAGATCGCGTCCGGCCCGCTCGTCGGAAGCCATGGGTGGTTCAGAACCGCCGAGATTCCGCGTCGCACGTCCCACTGCAAACGTTCCCGCGCATGCTCGTCGTCAGCGTCGAGCGGATGCGGGCCGCCGCGAAAAGCGTGGAAGGCCTCAGGCGTCGATGCGGATCTACCGCAGCTCACGAACTTGCGTCCGGTCGCCTGTGCGAGCAGCTTCTCGGCTGATGCGTCGCCCTCGAGGCCGGCCTTCAGGAGGTCATCGGTGAACGCGAGCATGCCGCAGCGGGTATGGTGGATCAGCACGAATTCCTTCGTGTCGAGCAGGTGATGGGAGATGATGAGGTTGCGAATCGCGTCCTCATTGATGACCCCGCCCGCGTTGCGAATGATGTGCGCATCGCCGGTCTGTAGACCAAGCAGATCCTCGACGTCGATACGGGCGTCCATGCATGCAACTACGGCAAGCCGCTTGGCCGGTTGTATCTTCTGCTTACCGGGATGCTTGGCATCGTGCAATGCCTCGCCCTTGGCGTACTGCTCGTTATTCTTCAGATACTGATCGACGATGCTTGCCATGATGCTCTCCCGTGTAAAAGGTCTTCGCGAAAGAGCCTACGCCTCGGTTTGGCAGGCTGCCAGACGAAATGCGCAGAAGCATATTCCCGGGGGCGGGACGGGAACGGTTGGCCTAGGTGTGCCGCGCCGAGATTACTCGGGCTCCGTTTCCTCAGGCTCTTGGCTCGAGCGCAGTCCGACTGCAGCTCCGTCTCGGCAGTTTGCGATGCATGGCGGCGGAGGGATCAGTCATTCGCGCGGTAGTCGAACAAGTTCCGATAGCGCGACGGCTGCGAGCGCAGGTACTGCTTCGGCGCCTTCACGCTTGCGCCGAAGTGGGCGGCGGCGTGCCACGGCCAGCGCGGGTCGTAGAGCATCGCACGGGCGAGCGCGATCAGGTCTGCATCGCCGGCGACCAGGATGGATTCCGCGTGATCGAAGTCGACGATCAAGCCCACCGCGACAACCGGAATTTTCACCGCCGCCTTGACCGCTCGGGCGAGCGGCACCTGATAGCCCGGCCCGACAGGAATCTGCTGATCCGGCGTCAAGCCGCCGCTCGAGACATGGATTCCGTTGCAACCGCGAGCCTCGAGCGCGCGCGCGAACTCTACGGTTTGACCGATATCCCACCCGCCCGGCGCCCAGTCCGTTCCGGACACTCGAACGCTGACCGGGAGATCGGGCGGAACAGCCGCACGCACCGCATCGAAGACTTCGAGCGGAAAGCGCATGCGATTTTCGAGCGAGCCGCCGTACTCATCGTCGCGCCGATTCGAGAGCGGCGACAAGAACTGGTGAAGAAGATAGCCGTGTGCGGCATGAAGCTGAACGGCGTCGAGGCCGATCCGCACGGCGCGCCGCGCCGCGTCCGCGAACGCCTCGCGCACCCGCCCGAGGCCGTCGCGATCGAGCGCGGCCGGTGCGGCCTCGTTCGGGCGGTAAGGGATTGCCGACGGCGCCTCGGTGCGCCAGCCGTTGGGATGGTCCGCGGGCAGCTGTGCACCGCCTTTCCAAGGGACTTCCGTCGATGCCTTGCGGCCCGCGTGCGCGAGCTGTATCGCGATCGGCATGTCCGACCAACGACGCACGGCGTCGAGCGTACGACGCATCGCGGCCTCACAAGCATCGGAGTACAAGCCGACGTCCCCATACGTGATCCTGCCTTCGGGCGTCACGGCGGTCGCTTCGATCGTGAGGAGAGCGGCTCCGGAGAGCGCCAGATGACCCAGGTGGATGACATGCCAGTCCGTCATGCAGCCGTCCTTGGCCGAGTACTGGCACATCGGTGCGATGACGATGCGGTTGGCAAGCTCGAGCCGAGCGATATGAAACGGGGTGAATAGCTGAGCGGTCATCGAGCCCTCGGATGTTGTCTGCAAGACGGCGTCGCACGTAATTTAGCGCGGTTCTGCTTCCTTCGCGCCGGGGAACGTAGGGCAAATGTCTCGTCCCTGTGATCGTTGTCGACGGCGATCACCAATATTGACGAAGCGCTCGCTCGCCGCCGCTGGCATCCCGCGTCGTAGGCGTGGTGGGTGTGGTCGGCCATAGCGGCGGCGGGAGCGGTGATCGGCAACAGCCATGCGGCGGCGAGCTTGCCACGCGTCTTTTTCATGAGCCTCCTCCAGTTTGGTTTTGGAAATCGTCGAGGGGAGGGTAGAGACTCCAGCGCCGGCCGTAATCACCAGAATTGATGACCGGCAGAGCACCTGCTCGCGCTCGACGGCGTCTAGCGCGGAAGGCGGGGACAGCTGCGAGTGCTCTCGACGGACGGAGGGCCGACACGGTGTCGATTACGCGTTAGTCTCGCGGCGACCCCGTGACCTCGAGGCCCACCGCATATCCGTGTGCCTCTGCATAATGAACGACGCCGGCAGGTAGCCGCGCGTCGGGGAGTCGACATCGATGCTGAAGATTTTCGTCGCCCTGGTGGCCGGCTACGCGCTGATCGTCGCCGGCATCTTCTTTCTGCAGCATCGGTTGGTCTACCTCCCCGAAGTGCCGAGCCGCGCCATTCTCAGGACACCGCACGATATCGGGCTTGCTTACGAGGACGTGATCCTGCGCACGGCCGACGGCGTCGCGTTACACGGCTGGTTCGTATCGGGCGGCGACCGGGTGCTGCTTTTCCTTCACGGCAATGCGGGCAATATCTCTCACCGCCTGGAATCGATCGACGTCTTTCACGGCCTGGGCCTTTCCGTGCTGATCATCGATTATCGCGGGTACGGCGCAAGCGAGGGACGCCCCTCAGAGCACGGCACGTATCGCGACGCCGACGCGGCGTGGCGGTACCTCACCGAGACCCGCGAGGTTCCGCCGTCCGACATCGTCATCTTCGGCCGCTCGCTCGGCGGCGCGATCGCGGCTTACCTCGCGGCACGCACATCGCCGGGTGCGCTGATCGTCGAGTCGGCGTTTACCTCCATCCCGGATCTCGCCGCGGAGCTTTACCCGTGGCTTCCGGCCCGCTGGCTCAGCCGCTTCGACTATCCAACCCGGCGCTTCGTCGCGGAAGCCGAGTGTCCGGTCCTCGTCGTGCACAGCCGTGACGACGAGATCACACCGTTTCATCATGCCGAAGCGATCTTCGCCGCGGCACGGGACGGGCGCGCGCTCGTCGAGCTCGCCGGTACGCATAACGAGGCGCATATTCGCAGCGAGCGGCAGTACATCGCCGCTCTGCGAGCGTTTCTGGAGGAGACGGCGACGGCACGCCGTTGAGCGCCGCGGTGCTGCTCGGCTTACGCCGTAAGGGCAGGAGGTGATTCATGCGAATGATCGTAAATGTCGATGTCCCGGAGCTCGTGCCTGCGATCGAATTCTATACGGCGGCGCTCGGCTTCGAGCTCACGCGCCGACTCGACGACGACGTGGCTGAGCTCAAGAACGGCGCCGCATTGATATACCTGCTCGAGAAGCCCGCCGGATCCACACCGTCCCAACACGTTGCGGACCGGCGCGGCTATACGCGTCATTGGACGCCCGTGCACTTCGACATCGTCGTCGACGATCTAAGTCAGGCCGCAGAGCGCGCGACGCGTGCGGGCGCCACTCGAGAGAGCGGCTGTCTCGAATGGCGAGGGTCGAAGTGCATCACCTTCTCCGATCCGTTCGGCCACGGCTTTTGCCTGATCGAGTTCGAAGGCGACACGTACGCATGACGCGCCCGCGCAAGGTGGAGTGAAAGTCCAACGCGATTGCGGCCGCCGCATCAGCCTGCCCGCTCGACGACTTCGATCTCGTTACCGTCCGGATCGCGGATGACGAACGAGCGGCGCCGGCGCCACGGAGAATCGCACTGCGGCTCGTGCGTTCCGTCGCGAATCGGCACGATGCCGAGATCCCAGGTGATCGCACGCGCCCGGTCGAGATCGTCGACGACGAAGCTCCAGCCGAGCGCCCCCGTCGAGTCGAATTCGCCCCGCGGCCGCTCGCGGATGGCGAGATACAACCGTCCGGCTGCCATCAGCACCGATCGTCCGGCGCGGTCGTGTGAGGCGCCGACCACGCAAAACCCGAAGACGCGCGAATAGAGCTCGACGGAACGTCGCAGCTCGGGCGTGTAGATGCTCAAGTAGTCGACGCCGGCAACACCGACCGCGCCGGCAACGTCGGCTCGATCGTCGCCGCTCGGCTCCACGAGGGCCGTGGTCGAGACATGCGTTTCGCCGGAGGCGAACTGCTCCTCGGCGACAAGGGCCGTGCTTCTCATTTTCGTCGTGTCCCTGGATCGTGGAGTCCTCGACGAAGGTATGCTGCCGTTGACAGGTCCCCAAGCGCAATGACATAAAAAGGGGAAATCCTGCCGGGAGACAGTGACGTCCCCACGCCGCATCGTCATCGCCGCTTACCACGGGGTCTCGCTGCTCGACCTTGCCGGCCCCTTGGAAGCGTTCCGCCTCGCAAGCGCGTTGTCCACGCGCGGCCGCGGCGCTCCGCCCTACGAATGTGTGGTGGTCTCTTCTTGCGGAGGTCCGGTAATGACGTCGGACGCCGTGGAGCTCGTCACGCGGCCGATCGATGCGCTCGAAGGCACGCCCATCGACACGCTGATCGTGCCTGGCGGCTTTCTAATCGACGACGTCACGCGCGACCGGGCGCTCATCGACTGGGTACGTGAGCGAGCGAGCGACTGTTCGCGGATCTGCTCGGTCTGCGTCGGCAGCTTCTTGTTGGCCGCAGCCGGGCTGCTCGACGGCCGCCGCGCGGCCACTCACTGGCTCCAGTGCGGGCTCCTGGCGGAGCGCTATCCGACGGTCACCGTGGAACCGGATGCCATCTTCGTGCGCGACGGCCAAGTGTGGTCGTCGGCGGGAATGACCACGGGCATCGACCTGGCGCTGGCGCTGATCGAAGAGGATCTCGGGCGGCAGCTTTCCTTGGACGTGGCGCGCGTGCTCGTCGTGTACTTGAAACGCGCGGGCGGGCAGTCGCAGTACAGCGCGCTGTTGGCCGCTCAAGTCGAATCGGCATCGGACGAGTTCACCGATCTCGAGCAGTGGATCGCCGAGAACCTTACTGCGAATCTGAGCGTCGAGGCACTCGCCGAGCGAGTCCACATGAGTCCGAGAAACTTCGCACGCGTGTACGCGGCGAAGCGCAACCGCACGCCGGCCAAGGCCGTCGAAGCCATTCGCGTCGACGCCGCGCGGCGCTTACTGGAACACTCCGACGAGAAGCTCGGGTCCATCGCCAAGCGCTGCGGATTCAGAAACGAGGAACAGATGCGCGGCGCGTTCATGAGGACCATCGGCGTGACGCCGCGCGAGTACCGCAAACGCTTTACACCGTACCGCGGCGACGAAAGGTTCGTGTCCGTGGCTCGCGCATAGCACGACCGGGAAAGTCGGTTCAAAACCGCCCGTCGCGCGCGCGGAGCACCGAGTGCAGCGGCGCGAGCCGGGTCCGGGACCCGGTGAAGAGATCCTCCGGGAACTCCACACCGCCGGCGGTCATGCTCGCGAAGATCGCGTTCGCGCGGTAGAGGTTCAAGCCGTCGGCGGCGAGGTATTGCAGCCGCAGGTTTCGGTCGCGGTTGACGGCTGCGCCTTCGAGCCACGCGGCGAGATCCGACCGGCGCCCCGCGTACGTGGCGAGCAGGTCGACGGCCGTCGGGAAGCCGACCTCTTCCAGCGAGCGCGCAACCCGCGCGTACTCCGGCCGCGAGAGACGCGCATGCAGCCGGTCGACGTCGACGACCGGGTCGCCGGCGAAGCCCACGAGGACGGCGTCGTACCCGGAGCCTTGCACCGTGTTCGCGAACACGGCGCCGTTCGGGAACACCTCGAAGAACGTCGCCAGCTCGCTCCTGACCGCTTCCTCGGTGGTCTCGTAAAGCTGCACGAAGACCGTGACGACGCCGCCCGGCCTCAGGCGCGCTTTGACGAGCCGCCAGAACTCGACCGTATACAGCGAAGCCGCGCCTTTCGCCCACGGGTCGAGCGGGTCGGACGTGATGCCGTCGAAGGTCTCGGCGGTCGTCGCGAGGAAGTGCCGGCCGTCGTCGACGACGATCTCGACCTTGGGGTTGTCGACGACGCCGAAGTTCTGCGCTCGAAAATACCGCCCGGCGACCTGCCGGGCGAGCGGCTCGATTTCCGCCACGACGACGCGCTTCGCGGCGGGGTCGATGCTCACGGCGCCGGCCGTGACGCCGGCGCCGAGCCCGATCACGAGAAAGGACTCGGGATCCTCCGGAATCAGCGTCGTGAGATGACCGAGCATGCGCTGCAGCCGCATGTCCTGCGGGTAGGTCGACGCCTGGGCCTTGCCGGCGGCGTGGTACGTCAGATGGCCGCCCGGCTCCTTCGAGACGGCCACCGAAGCCGTAAGCCCTTCGCGCGCGTACACGACGTCGATGTCGGCCGCGCGTGTCGGCATGAAGCGGCCGTACGCGACGAGCTGTGGAGGCAACAGCGGCACCGTCCGCGCGAGAACGGCGGCCGCGGCGGCGACGGTCAGCGCCGCGGCGCCCGCGCGCATCGCCCCATCGCGCCACGGGGCGAGCACGAGCAGGGCCGCGGCCGCGGAGAGCGCGATCAGCACCTGCTGCGTGGCCTGGCTTCCGATTGCGACGACGAGGACGAAGCTCGTCGCAAGCGCGCCGACGATCCCGCCGAGCGTATTGGCCGCGTACAGGCGTCCGACGCCCCGCGCCGGGTCCGGCGCCGTGGGCGCCGCGGCCGCGAGCGCGAGCGGAAAGCTTGCGCCCCAAAGCAGCGCCGCAGGGAAGGTCGCGAATGCGGCGCGAACGAGATCGAGCTGGAGCATCACGGCGGACGTTGCCGGCAGCGTCACGTCGAGCGGCCAGTAAGGCAGCGAGCGCGCGAGGGCGTAGCCGGCCCACGCGACGGCCGCGCACAGCAGAAGCTGGCAGCCCGCGAACGCCGCGCTTGCGGGCAGCCGGCGCGAGAGCGCCGCGCCGGCGGCGCTGCCGAGACCGAGCGCGGCGAGAAAGACGGCGAGTATCAGCGCGAACGCATAGACCGTGGCGCCGAGCACGAGCGAGAGATGGCGCGTCCAGACGACCTCGGCCGAGAGCGCGGCCATCCCCGACAGCGCGATCGCGACGTGCACGCGGGTGCCGCCCCCCGCGGAGGCACCGGCGCCGACCGGCGCGGCGCGACCGGCCGGTCCCGCCGCGATGCTTTCGGGCCGGCGCATCGCGCGGGCGAGCAGCAGGCTGCCGGCGGCGATCGAGAGATTGAGGCCGGCCGCAACGAGCGTCGCGACGGCGACGTCGTGAACGCGGAGCAGGTAGAACCCCGCGAGCAGGCTGCCCGCTACCGCCCCCGCGAGATTCGCGCCGTAAAGCACGCCGATACGCGCAACGCCGCGAGGCGTGAGTCCGACGGCCCGCGAGACCGCAGGCAACGTCGCGCCCATCAGCATCGTGGGCGGCAGCAGGCAAACGGCCGCGACGCCGGCGCGCAGCGCGATCCCGGCGGAGCCCGATTCCGCCCACGCGGCATAGACCCCGCCGATCGCGGGCAGCGCGTAGAGCACCCCGAGGCCGCAGACGCCGATGCCGAGCTCGAGAAGCGCGTAGACGCGAAGCGGATGCGCCCGCGGCGATACGACGCGGGGAAAGAGGAGGCTTCCGGCGCAAAGGCCGCCCATGAACGTCGCGAGCAGCACGCCGGCCGACACGGCCGAAGCCCCGATCACGAAGCCGAGGAGCTGGAACCAGACGACCTCGTAGATCAGCGCCGCGCACCCGCTCGCGGCGAACGCGAGAGCCAGCAGCGGAAATGCCGCGGGAGGCGAACGGACTTCGGTCTCGAAGCGGGTCACGAGGCTCCCCCGAAAAGGCCCGAAAAGGCGCTGCAACCGGACGGCGCCGCCGCCGATTGTAGGAGCCTTCCCGGGTAATGCGGCATTCCCGGACGATCGCGCGGCCCTTTCGTCCGGCCGACCCGATACCGCATGGCCCTTTCGTTCGGCCGACCCGCTACGATAAGCGCACGATGTCCACGGCCGCAGGCTGCGCCCCTTCGTTCGAAGCTCGGAGCAGAGCGCGAGCGCGGCTTCGCTCCGCGGCCGCGTTGCTCGCGGTGTGGCTCGCGGCCGTCGCGTGCACCGACGAGCCGGCCGGCACTGCGCCGCTCGACTCCGCGCCCGGCGCCGACTCTGCCTGGCTCGATCTCGACGCGCCGGCGCTGGCCGAGGCGCTCGGGTCCGGCCGCGTGTCGGCCGAGCGACTCACGAGGGCCGCTCTCGCGCGAATCGCGGCCGTCGACGACGCGGGTCCGGAGCTGAACGCGATCATCGAGATCAACCCCGACGCGATCGAGATCGCGCGCGAGCTCGATCGCCGCTTCGCGGAAGAAGGCCCGGTCGGCCCGCTGCACGGGCTCCCCGTCGTGCTGAAAGCGAACATCGATACGGGCGACCGGATCGCGACGAGTGCGGGCTCGATTGCGCTCGCGAATCATCACGCCGCCGCGGACGCGGAGGTCGTCGCGCGGCTGCGGGCGGCGGGCGCCGTCATTCTCGCGAAGGCGAATCTCAGCGAGTGGGCGAACTTCCGCTCGCTGCAATCGACGAGCGGCTGGAGCAGCCTCGGCGGCCAGACCAAGAATCCGTACGTGCTCGACCGCAACCCGTGCGGCTCGTCGAGCGGCTCGGCGGTGGCGGTCGCGGCCGGGCTCGCGCCGCTCGCGGTCGGCACCGAGACCGACGGCTCGATCGTCTGTCCGGCCGGCGTGAACGGTGTCGTCGGCATCAAGCCGACCGTCGGGCTGGTAAGCGCCGAGGGCATCATTCCGATCGCGACGAGCCAGGACACGGCCGGTCCGTTCGCGCGCACCGTGCGCGGCGCCGCGATGCTGCTCGCCGTTATGCGGGACCCCGCCGCCGGCGAGGATCCGCGCAATGGCGCGCCGGCGACGACGCTCGCCGGGGACTTCCGCGCGGAGCCGTCCGATTCGGCGGCATTGGCCGATCTTGCCGGCGTGCGGCTCGGCGTCGTCCGCGACTATGACGGCGCAGGCGCGGATGCGAGCGTCGAGGCGGCCTTCGAGCGCTGGCTCGCGATGCTTCGCGACGCCGGGGCGGAGCTCGTCGATCCGATCGAGCTCCGGCTCCCTGCGGAGCTCCGGGCGGCCGAGCTCGAAGTGCTCCTCCACGAGTTCAAGGCGGGAATCGATCGCTACCTCGCGGCCGTCGAGGACGGCCCGCGCTCGCTCGACGCGCTGATCGCGTTCAACGAGGAGCATGCGGCCGAGGTGATG